>NZ_JBSGCY010000083.1:0-29522 GCF_053602115.1 Nocardia sp. NPDC004582
ACCGGCTTCGGCGAGCGCGAGGGCGGTGGCGGCGCCGATGCCGCGGCCCGCGCCGGTCACGACGGCGACGCGGCCGTCCAGTCGGAAGGTGTCCAGGATCATCGCTAATTCAGTCCTTCGGAGGGTGACGACAGTCACTCGACACTGTTAAGCATTAGTTCTTAATCGTCAAGGAGAAGTTCTTTATCCCCAGGTGGGCGGCTACAGTGCACACTGTGGACAAGGAGGTCGGTGCTCGAATGGCAGTCACGGGGGCGCGCGAGCGCATCATCCTGGCGGCGGAACAGCTGATCGCCGAGCGTGGACCGGCGGTGCCGCTGCGCGATATCGCCGCGGCCGCCGAACAGCGCAACAATTCCGCGGTCCAGTACCACTTCGGCTCCCGCGACGGGCTCATCGAGGCGGTGGTCGAGCACCGGCTCGCCACCTTGGAGATCCGGCGGCTCGAATTGCTGGCCGAACAGGCCGGGACCGGCGTGACCAGCGTCCACGATCTGCTCGAAGCGCTGGTCATCCCCATGCTCGAGCTGGCCGACCGGCACGGTGTCCACCATTACGCGCGATTCCTCGAACAGATCCACACCCACCGAGCCGTCACCGACGCGGCGAATCTGGCCTCCGCCCAGCGCACCTCGGTGCGCGTGATCATGCAGCAGCTCGATCGGGAACTCGCCGACCTGCCGAAACGCCTGCGGCTGCGGCGGTTGCGCGCGCTGCCGACCGTGCTGTTCGCGCTACTGGCCGATCATGAACGCGCGGTCGAGGCGGGCAAGGTCGCCGCGGGGGATGTGGACGCCTGGGGAGAAATCGTGGACATGCTCGCGGGCGTGCTCACCGCCCCGGTAGTGGAACGCGCCCCGATCCGCTGAGGCCGCAACGCAATCGGGCGGCGTGATCGAGCAACGCAATCGGGTGCGAAGTTCGGTGTGACCTGGCAGGTGGGCGGTGGCCCGGCTACCGTTGATTCTCGTGGACACCACGGCAGCGGTACCGACGGCGGGAGCCGAACCAGGGCCTACGCGCCCGCGACGGCTCGGCGTCGGACTCCCGCTGCTGGGCGGTGCGGCCGTCGCCGGCGGCCTGGCGCTGCTGCACTTCCGGGACCCGCACGTGCAGGGGGCCTACGGGTTCTGCCCGTTCTACGAATTGACCGGGTACTGGTGTCCCGGCTGCGGCGGCCTGCGCGGCCTGCACAATCTGACCGATGGTCGGTTCCTGGACGCCATCCACAGCAATGTGCTGCTGCTGCCGTTGACGCTCGGCTTCCTCGCCTGGTGGGGCACCTGGCTGGTGCGCGCCTGGCGGGGCCGGTCGGCGCCGCCGCCGCTACCGCGGATCCTGCCCAGGTCGGCGCTGTGGATCGCGGTGGCCTTCCTCATCGTGTTCACCGTCGTGCGGAACACGCCGTGGGGTACCTGGATCGCGCCCGTCTGAGCGGAGGATGCTCTTCCTATGAGCCAATCGCTGAAGGAGCGGGTGCGAGACAAGCTGATCCGTCAGCTCGAGGAGGACGGACCGCCCGATCCGGAGATTCCGGACACCCGGCAGGTGTCGGTCCAGGACGACCTGGACCGACTCGAAGCGGTCGACGAGGACGACCCGCTGGTCGAGGAGCTCGCGGCCCGCTACCTGGTGCCCTGACCCGCTCCCGGCGATTCGGAATCCGCAGGGCTCTCAGAATCCACAGGGCGCGGCGCCGTCCGCCGAACCGCCGAAGGGCCGGGTCTCCGGGACCGGGTTCCAGTGGCCGTCGGTGCGGGCGTAATTCCAGGTCGGACCGTGCTCGACCAGGGTGGCGATCGCGTCGATGAGGCGGTCCACGTCGGCAGCGGTGGTGCCGAGTCCGATGCTGGCCCGCAGCGCCGCATCCACCCCGAGCCGCGAGAGCAGCGGATGGGCGCAGAACCGGCCGTCGCGCACCCCGATCCCGTGTTCGGCGGACAGATACGCGGCCACCTGGCCGGGCTCGAAACCGTCGACGGTGAAGGCGACGATGCCGACGGCGTCGGTGCTGTCGCGCCACACGCGCAGGAAGTTCACGCCCGGAACGGTTTTCAGCCCGTAGCGCAGCCGGTGGGTGAGGTACTGCTCGTGTTCGACGACGGTGGTCTCGTCCAGATCGGCGAGCGCGTCGCAGGCGGCGGCCAGCGCGGCCACCCCGAGCACGTTCGGGGAACCGGCCTCGTGGCGCTGCGGCGCGGGCGCCCATTCGACGCTGTCGGTGGCGACCGAGCGCACCGCGCCGCCGCCCGCCAGGTACGGCTCCGCGGTGTCGAGCCAGTCCCGGCGGCCGACCAGCACGCCCGCGCCGAACGGCGCGTACGCCTTGTGCCCGGAGAAGGCCAGGTAGTCGATGCCGGTGGTGCGCAGGTCGATCCGGCGGTGCGGGGCCAGCTGGGCGGCGTCGACCAGGATGCGGGTGCCGCACTGGTGCGCGATCCAGGCCAGCCGTTCCAGTGGCAGCAGTTCGCCGGTCACATTGGAGGCGCCGGTAACCGCCAGCAGCGCAGCGGGTTTCGAGCACAGTTCGGCGACCAGCCGCTGGATGGTCTCCTCGATGGTGTCGGCGACCGGCACCACCCGGCGGCCGTGCCGGGTCCAGGGCAGGAAGTTGGCGTGGTGTTCGACATCCAGCACCACGGTGTCGCCGGGCACGCAGGCGGCCAGCAGGTTCAGCGAGTCGGTGGTGTTGCGGGTGAACACCACCACCTGATCGTCGGCGGCGTTGAGGAAGCGGGCGACCGAGCCGCGCGCCGACTCGTAGCAGTCGGTGGAGACGCGGGAGGCGTACCCCGCCCCGCGATGCACGCTGGCGTAGAACGGCAGCAGCTCGGCGACCCGGTCGGTGACCTGCCGCAACGCGGGGGCGCTGGCGGCGTAGTCGAAGTTCGCGTAGCCGGTGGTCCCGCCCTGGACCAGCGGAACCCGGAGGTCACAGCCGGACACGGTGGCGAGGGGAGCACAGGTCTGGTCGGCGAAAGCGGTCATCACAAATCCCATCGGATTCAGGGGACACGCGATCGGAAGACAGGAATCGATCGTGAGTCCGCGCTTGCCGCGCCCGGTCGGGCGACGGCCCGGTCGTCACCCGGAGCACCCCGCCGCGGTGGAGGGTTGCCGACCAGCAAGCCGGGGCTTAGCGCTGGTACTCATGACCTGAAAGCGAGATTGGCAGACGCGTCACGGGCTTGTCAACCCTGCCCGCCTTCGCCTGTCGCGGTCCGCGCACGACATTCGGGGCGGCGGAGAAGCCGTGATCGACGGCACCGGCGGGGCGGAAAAATCATCCGAAAGTTGGAGTGGGTGGGCCGCAAAGTTCGAATCGCGAGATCGTTGCTGAGGCGTACGGTCGACTAGGAAGTTAGGGTAGCCAAAGTGGGGTGCCCCGGAGTTGACCACGAGGAGCCGACCATGTTGGACACGGACACCAGCGCCCCGTTCTCGACGCTCATTCGCACCGCGACCGAGCAGCAGCACAACGAGGCCGAGCACTCCACGTTCATGCGGGACCTGCTCACCGGGCAGCTCGGCGTCGAGGCCTTCCTCCGCTACACCGGCCAGCTCTGGTTCGTCTACGAGGCCCTCGAAAAGCATTCCGCCGCACTGGCTTCCGACCCCGTCGCGGGCCCGTTCGTGAAGCCGGAGCTGGCCCGCCTGGCCGCGCTCGAGACCGACCTGGCCCACCTCGGCGGCGCGAACTGGCGCGAGGAGCTGCGGCCGCTGCCCGCCACCGCCGCCTACGCCGCCCGCATCGAGGAGTGCGCGCAGGAATGGCCGGCCGGGTACGTCGTCCACCACTACACCCGCTACCTGGGTGATCTCTCCGGCGGCCAGGTCATCCGCGGCACCGCCGAGAAGTTGTGGGACCTGCCCAAGAAGGGCGACGGCGTGCGCTTCTACGTCTTCGACGAGATCACCAATCCGGCCGCGTTCAAGCGCGAGTACCGCGAGGCCCTGGACCAGCTTCCCCTGGAAGGTCCCGAGGTCGATCGCGTGCTCGACGAGGCGCGACTGGCGTTCACGATGAACACCGACCTGTTCCGTGAACTGGGTGCCGAGACCAGCGCGCGGAACTGAGAACTCGTCACCAGAGGCCGTCGCACCCCGTTCATCAGGCGGGGGCGGCGGTCTTCGCCGTTTCCGGGGGTGACCCGTTGGCCCTGCTCGTCGGGGGCAGGGTCAGCGATATCACCCTTGCGTCGCGTCGCCGCGATGGGTTGCCATGGAGGGCATGAGTTTTCCGCTGCTGCTGAGTTTCGCGGGGTTGTGCGTGCTGCTGGCGCTCACCCCGGGCCCCGATACCTTCCTGGTGCTGCGATTCTCGATGGCCGGACCGCGACCCGGGATCGCGGCGGCGGTGGGTTCGGCGTTCGGCGGGATCGTCTGGGCGACGGTGGTGGCGGCCGGGGTGGCGGCGCTGCTGGAACAGTCGGCGACGGCGTATCGGACGCTGAAGGTGATCGGCGGAATCTACCTGCTGTACTTGGGGATTCGGGCACTGATCGAGCATCGGCGGGCGCGGAACGCGGAGGCCGGGCCGGAGGCGGCGGTGGTGCGGGGCACGCCCGCGTCGATGCGCTCGGCGTTCGCTGCCGGATTGCTGTCGTGTGTCTTCAATCCGAAGGTGGGGTTGTTCTATCTCGCGGTGCTGCCGCAGTTCCTCACCGAGGTGACCTTCCTGAACACGCTCACCCTCGGCGCCATCGAATCCAGCATCGCGGCGATCGAGATGATCCTGCTCGCGGTGGCCGCCGCCCGCGCGGTCGCCTTGTTGCAGCGCCCGCGGATCCGGGCCCGGCTGGAACAGACGAGCGCGGCGATCCTGGCGGCGCTGGGTATCGGCACCGCGGCCTCGGCGGCCTGAGCGTCAGTCGGCGATCTCGGCGCGGTGATAGGCGCCGTTGTAGTACACCAGCGGGCCGGCCGCGGGCGAACTCTCGGTGTTGTCGTGCACCTGGGTCACCAGCCCGATGACCAGCGTGTGATCGCCGATCGGGATCAGCTGGTGCACGGTCGCGCGCACCCAGATCGGGGTGCCGTGCAGAACCGGCTCGCCGGAGCCGAGCGTGGCCCACAACGACCTGTCGGTGAAACGCTCCTCGGCGGACCGGCTGAACCGCTGTGCCAGATGCTTCTGATGCTCGCCCAGGAAGTGCACCACCAGCGATTCCGCGCCGAGCATGGCCTCGATGCTGGAGGAGGTCTCGGCGATATTGAACGAGATGAGCGGCGGCTGCGCCGACAGCGAGGCGAACGAGGTCGCGGTGAAACCGACCGGACCCTGCGCGGAGTTCAGCGTGACGATGGTGACGCCGGCCGGATAGTGCCGCATGGCGGCGCGGAACTGCTGCGCGGTGATGCCGCTCAGGTCGTCGGGCACGTGTAGCTCGGCGCCGGGCGTCGGAGAATCGGTCACGTCAAGAACCTACGTGGTCGCGGGCCCAGGTATTCCGGGCTGTCGGAAAACCCTCGTCGGCGGCGGTCAGTCCACGTCGATGGCCAGGCCCGCGGTGATCCGGACCAGCTCCCCGAAGGTCGTGCGGAACAGGGTGTTCGGATGCCCGCCCGCCGCCCACAGCTCCCGGTACTGGGCCAGCGCGTTGTCGACGAAGGTGGGCAGATTGGTGGGGTGCCCGAGCGGGGCGACGCCGCCGATGGGCTGCCCGGTCACCTCCCGGACCATGGCCGCGGGCGCCCGGCTGAGCGTGCCCTCCAGGCGTTGCCCGGTGCGCTCCAGATGCACCTGGTGGGCGCCGGAGACGAGCAGCAGCACCGGATCGTCGTCGAGCAGGAACACCAGGGATTTGGTGATGGCCCCGACGGTGACGCCGACCGCGTCGGCCGCATCGCGCGCGGTGGGGGTGGGCGTGGGCTGGGTGATGATCACCCCGTGATGGCCGCGCGCGATCAAGGTGTCGGAAACCTTCGACGCGACCGGTGGCAGGGACCTGCGCATGGCAACCAGGGTAGAGCGATTGCGGTGGATGTGCGGGGGATCAGTAGTCGGGGTAGCCCTCCTCGGGTCCCAGCATCGCGGTGAGGCGGGCGCGCACGATCGGGGCCAGCGCGTCGACGGTGCGCTCCGGAACCGACTGGTGCGCACAGGAATCGAAGACGCGTTCCAGATCGATCGCGGACATGGCGCGCAGTTCCGCCGCGGCGGCGGTCTGGAGGGCGGCATGGCCCGGGTAGGGGCGGCCGTCGGCGATCTTCTGTGCCCAGGTGACATTGCAGCAGCATTCGTACAGGGCATGAATCGCACGACGGCGGGGGAGGGCGTTGAAGCGGTCGAGGCCGATTCCGTGATGCATCAACATCGTGACCTCACACACAGGAGGAGCAGTTTGTGCGGACGCGATAATCGTCCGCCTCCGGGCGCCGCGAAAACGCTGGGACGCAGCAGATTTAGCACAGGGTTTACACCGGCCAACCTACTCGCCGGTAACCCCTATACGCTGGACCAATGACCGAATGGAAGGCTTTCGAAGTCGAAAGCAAGGACCACATCGCGACGGTGACGCTCACCGGTCCCGGCAAGGGCAATGCCATGGGCCCCGACTTCTGGCGTGAGCTGCCGCTCATCTTCCGTGAGCTCGACGCCGACCCCGACGTCCGGGCCATCGTGCTCACCGGCTCCGGCAAGCATTTCTCCTACGGACTGGACCTGCCGGCCATGAGCCCGCTGTTCGGGCCGCTGCTGGCCGACAAGGCGCTCGCCGGGCCGCGCACCGACTTCCTCAAGCACGTGCGCGACATGCAGGACTCGGTGACCGCGGTCGCCGACTGCGTCAAGCCCGTCGTCGCGGCCATCTCCGGCTGGTGCATCGGCGGCGGCCTGGACCTCATCGCCGCCGCCGACGTCCGCCTGGCCAGCGCGGACGCCAAGTTCAGCCTGCGCGAGGCCAAGGTGGCCATCGTCGCCGACATCGGCTCGCTGCACCGGCTGCCGGGCATCATCGGCGAGGGGCACGTGCGCGAGCTCGCCTACACCGGCAAGGACATCGACGCCGCCCGCGCCGAGAAGATCGGCCTGGTCAACGACGTGTACGCCGACCAGGAAGCCGTATTGGACGCCGCCTACGCCATGGCGCGGGAGATCGCGGCCAACCCGCCGCTGGTCGTGCAGGGCATCAAGGACGTGCTGGACCAGCCCAAGCGCGGCAAGATCGCCGACGGACTGCGCTACGTGTCCGCCTGGAACTCGGCGTTCCTGCCGTCGGAGGACCTGACCGAGGCCATCCAGGCCGTCTTCGAGAAGCGCGACCCGCGGTTCAAAGGGAAGTAACAACTCTCGGGCCCGTCCCGAAAAAGGGACCCCATGCCTCCGGTTCCCGGCCTATCGTCTTGGTCGGGGGCTGGAGGTTTTGGCATGGCGACATCCGAAGTGGGCGAAGCGACCGGCGCGGGCGGCTTCACGCATCGGGAGATATTGGTGATCCTCTCCGGGCTGCTGCTGGGCATTCTGCTCGCGGCGCTGGATCAGACCATCGTGTCCACCGCGATCCGCACCATCGCCGATGACCTGAACGGGTATTCGCTACAAGCCTGGGCGACCACCGCGTACCTGATCACCGCGACGCTGGCCACGCCGCTCTACGGCAAGCTCTCGGACATGTACGGGCGCAAGCCCTTCTACCTGGCCTCGATCACCATCTTCGTGACCGGCTCGCTGCTGTGCACGTTCGCGCAGTCCATGTACGAGCTGGCGGTGTTCCGGGCGCTGCAGGGGCTGGGCGCGGGCGGGCTGATGTCGCTGGCGCTGACCATCGTCGGCGATATCGTGAGCCCGCGCGAAAGGTCCAGGTACCAAGGGTATTTCCTGGCCGTGTTCGGCACCTCCAGTGTGATCGGGCCGGTGTTGGGCGGGCTGTTCGCGGGGCAGCACAGCATTCTGGGGATCGCGGGCTGGCGGTGGGTGTTCCTGGTGAACGTGCCCATCGGATTGTTCACGCTGGTCGTGGTGACCCGTGTGCTGCGGCTGCCGCCGCGCGAGAAATCCCGTGACCGCGTGGACTATTGGGGCGCGCTGGCATTGATCGTCGCCATGAGCCCGCTGTTGATCGTGGCCCAGCAGGGGCGCGAATGGGGGTGGAGCAGTGGGAGATCCGTGGCCTGCTACCTCATCGGCGCGCTCGGTGTCGCCGCGTTCGTGCTGATCGAGCGTGCCCTGGGCGACGCGGCGCTGATTCCGCTGCGCATCTTCGCCAATCGCACCTTCGCGCTCGGCGTGGTCATCTCGTTCGTGGTCGGCGCGGGCATGTTCGGCGGCATCCTGCTGCTACCGCAGTATTTGCAGGCCGACCGGGGCGCGAGCCCCATGCTGGGCGGCTTGCAGATGATTCCCATGGTGCTGGGGATGATGATCGGCTCGGTGTTGTCGGGCCAATTGATCTCGCGCACCGGGCATTACCGGATCTACACGCTGCTCGGCGCGGCCATGATCACCCTCGGACTTTTCCTGCTGCACTATCTGAAGGCCGACACCGCATTCTGGATCGTGGTGCTGTTCATGCTGTGCGTCGGATTCGGGCTCGGCAATCTCATGCAACCGCTCATCGTGGCGCTGCAGAATGCGTTGCCGCCCAAGGACATGGGTGTTTCCACGGCATCGGCGACATTCTTCCGGCAGATCGGCGGCACCCTCGGCGCGGCCGTATTCCTGTCCATTCTCTTCGACCGGCTGGGCCCCAATATTCGCGCTCGACTGGAGGCGTCCAGTACCGACCCGGCCTTCCAGAAAGCCGTGGTCGACGCCGCGCACGACGGAAATCCGGCGGATATGGCATTGGCGCGGGGATTCCTGAACCAGGACACCTCGGCGGCGCAAGGCGTGCTGAAGGACAGCTCGATCATTCAGAAGCTGAATCCCGTACTGGCGCATCCGTTCAAGGTCGGATTCGCGGAATCGCTGTCCACGGTGTTCCTGACGACCTCCGCGGTCGCGTTCGTCGCGCTCGTCCTGGTGATGTTCTGGAAGGAAGTCCCGCTCCGCACCACCGCCGGACTGGATTCCGTTCCCGAGTGAAAGCGAAGGGGCGGCACGGAATCCGTGCCGCCCCTCACTCGGCGTGACCTAGTGGCCGCCCTGCTCCTGCAAGCGGGCGTAGGCCTCGTCGACCAGCTTCTCGGCCTTCTCGCGGCCCTCCCAGCCCTCGACCTTGACCCACTTGCCGGGCTCCAGGTCCTTGTAGCGCTCGAAGAAGTGCGCGATCTCCTTGCGCTGGAACTCCGGGATGTCCTCGACATCCTGGATGTGGTCCCAGCGCTTGTCCTTGTTGGGGACCGCGACCAGCTTCTCGTCGGTGCCGGCCTCATCGCTCATGATGAGCACGCCGACCGGGCGGGCCTCGACCAGCACACCCGGGAACACGGGCTCGGGCAGCAGGACCATGCAGTCCAGCGGGTCGCCGTCGCCGCCCAGGGTGTTCTCGATGTAGCCGTAGTCGGCCGGGTACATCATCGGGGTGTACAGGTAGCGGTCCAGCCGCACGCGTCCGGTCTCGTGATCAACCTCGTACTTGTTGCGCTGACCCCGGGGGATCTCGATGGTGACGTCGAACTCCACGTCATCTCCTTCTTCGGTGGGCGGTAAGGCTGCCGACTCGCCAGCACGTTCGGGGGAACGACTGCGCAACGAGGATAGTGTGGACCGCGGTAGAGCCATCAGCCCCACCACAGGTATCAGGGAGACAGCGGCAGGTGTTTGGTCGGAACAAGCAGAACATCGGTGGTCTGGAGGCCAAGCGCCGGCGCAGAACCTGGATCGTGGTGTCATCGGTGCTGGTCGTCATGCTGGTGGCCGCCACGGCCGTGGTGCTGATCCTGAAGCCGTGGACCGAGGAGTTCCAGCACGGGGGGTTGACGATCGCCGACCCGCCCGCGCCGGTGAAACCGATCCCGCAGGTCGCGCCCGCCCCCGAGACCGCGCCCGCCGCGAGCACCGCCGGGCTGGCGGCCGCGCTCGCGCCCGTCGTCGGCAATCCGGACCTGGGCGCGTTCGCCGCCTCGGTCTCCGACGGCGACACCGGCAAGGTGCTGTGGACCATGGACCCCGACAAGGCCATGATCCCGTCCTCCACCGCCAAGATCCTCACCGTCGCGGCCGCCCTGCTGGCCCTGCCCGCCGATCACCGGGTCATCACCAAGGTGGTGACCGGCGCGGCCCCCGGCGAGATCGTGCTGGTCGGCGGCGGCGACCCCACCATCACCGCGCAGCCCGACGGCAAGGGCTACTACCCGGGCGCGCCGCACCTGCAGGACCTGGTCGCGCAGGTCAAGGCCACCGGACAGCGGGTGGACTCGATCACCGTCGACACCTCCGCCTACCCGGGACCGAACTTCGCGCCCGGCTGGGACGCCGCCGACATCGGGGGCGGCTCCATCGCGCCCATGGACGCGGTGATGATCGACGGCGGCCGCCTGGACCCGCTGGTCGAATACTCGCCCCGCACCGCCACTCCCGCCCTCGACGCGGGCCGCAAGCTGGCCGCCGAACTCGGCGTGGACGGCGCGAAAGTGAAGGCGGGCAGCGCTCCCGCGACCGCCACCCAGCTGGCCGAGGTGCAGTCCGCGCCGCTGCGGGACCGCCTGCTGCAGGCCATGGTGCACTCCGACAACGTGCTGGCCGAGGCCATCGGCCGCGAGGTCGCGGTGGCCGGCGGGCAGGAGGCCTCCTTCACCGGCGCGGTGACCGCCATGAACACCGTGCTGCAGGCCGCCGGCTTCGACCTCACCGGCCTGAGAATGGCCGACAACAGCGGGCTCTCGACCGACGACCGGATCCCGCCGCGCCTGCTCAACCGGGTGCTGACGGTGGCCGCGCTGCCCAACGGCGCTGCTCCGCAAGGCAATTCGACCGTCGACCCGGCCGCGGTCACCACCCCCGGCTCCCCGCTCGCGCCACTGCTGGACTTCCTGCCGGTCGCCGGCGGCACCGGCTCACTGGCCGGCCGCTACGTGGACCGCGATCGCGAGGGCGCGGGTTGGATCCGGGCCAAAACAGGAACTCTGTCGGTATCGAGTGCGTTGGTCGGTTATGTGCTGGACCGCGACGGACGCGTCCTGACGTTCGCGCTCATGTCGAACGATCGGCCGCCGGAGGTGAGTCGACCCGCGCTGGACGCCGTCGCCAACGCACTGCGCAACTGTGGCTGCTCCTGACGGGTGGATGAACATGACCGAATCCGACAACCCCGCCGCCCCCGCCCGCACCCGGACCCCGCTGGCCGGTTCGGTCGACTGGAACGTGGCCGCCCGCACCGGCGCCGCCCTGGTCCCGGCCGGGCCGCGCACCTCCCGGTACTCGGCCGAGCACGCGGTCGCCGAGCTCGCCGCCGCCTCGGTGCGCGCCGAAGCGCCGGTGCGTGAGGTCAGCGGACTCGACGACGGCTCGGTGGTGCCCGACGCGCTGATCGTGGACCGGCCGGGCTGGATCCGGGCCGCCGCCGACTCCATGGCCCAGTTGACCGGCAGCGGCATCGAACCCGGCGAGAAGGGCAAGCTGGTCGGCAAACCGGCCGGAATGCAGGCCGGGGCCATGCTGGCCTTCCTGTCCACCGCCATCCTCGGCCAGTACGACCCGTTCACCGGGCCGGACGGCACGCTGCTGCTGGTGGCGCCCAACATCATGGCGGTGGAACGCGCACTCGGCGTGCCGCCCAGCGACTTCCGGCTCTGGGTGTGCCTGCACGAGGTCACCCACCGGGTCCAATTCTCTTCCGCCCCATGGATCGCCGATTACATGCGCCGCAATGTCGAGACCCTGGGCGAGGCGGGCGACGAACCGCTCGCCGACATCCTGGCCCGGCTCGCCGACGCCGTGAAGGAACGCCGCCGCGGCGTCGAGGACCCGGCGGGCGGCGTCATCGGGCTGCTGCGCGCCACCCAGGCCGAACCCCAGCGGCTGGCCCTGGACCGACTACTCATGCTCGGCACCCTGCTCGAAGGCCACGCCGACCACGTCATGGACGCCGTCGGCCCGGCCGTGGTCCCCTCCGTCGCCCGCATTCGCGCCGCCTTCGATCAGCGCCGCAAGCGGCCCGCCAACCCGATCCAGCGGCTGCTGCGCGCCCTGCTCGGCATGGACGCCAAGGTCGCCCAGTACGTGCGCGGCAAGGCCTTCGTCGACGAGGTGGTCGACACCGTCGGCATGGCCCGCTTCAACACCATCTGGACCGAGCCCGAAACCCTGCCCCGCACCGACGAGATCGGCGACCCGCAACGCTGGGTCACCCGGGTCCTGGGCTGATCCACGGCCCTCGCCCCTCCGGAGCGCTTGCGCCCCGCCGGAATTCGGGACGTACCCGGCAGGAATCCTCGCCGCCCGCCCCCGCCCGAGCCCCGCGTGCGACGATCGGGTCGTGAACGATCGGCCCCGACTACCCGAGACACGCGCCGCGCTGGAGCTGCGCCGCGCCGTGCGGGAGTGGCTGGGCCGCTACGCCTCCGACGGCGTCGTCTGCGTGGCCCTCTCCGGCGGAGCGGACTCCCTGGCGCTGACCGCCGCCGCGTGCGCCGAGGCCGACGTCGTCGACGCGCTGATCGTGGACCACGGCCTGCAACAGGGATCGGCCGAAGTTGCCGCCCGCGCCGCGGCGGCGGCACGGCGGTTGGGCTGTCGCACCGCAGAGGTTCTCCGGGTCCACGTGGAGCGGGCCGATCAGCTTCCGCCCGCCGCTGCCGGCCCGAACTCGCACATCGAGGCCGAGCGGTACGTGCGGGCGCTGTCCGCACGTGCGAGCGCGGCGGAGGAGCAGGTGGACGGGCGCGCGATCGGAGACCCGAAGGCGCCTGTCCCGGCGGCGGAATCGCCCGCGGTGGGGGAGTCGGATCCCGGCCGCCGCTACCCGGGTGGGCCCGAGGCCGCGGCGCGGCGAGCCCGGTATCGCGCGCTGCGGGAAGCGTGCGGTGGGAAGCCCGTGCTGCTCGGGCATACGCTCGACGATCAGGCCGAGACGGTGTTGCTCGGGCTCGGGCGCGGGTCGGGCGGCAGGTCCATTCGGGGGATGGCGGAATTCGACGAGCCGTGGGGGCGGCCGTTGCTGGGGGTACGACGGGGCATGACCCGAGAATTGTGCGCGGACCTCGGCCTCGAACCCTGGGAGGATCCGCACAACAGCGCACCCGAGTACACCCGGGTGCGGCTGCGGACCGAGGTGCTGCCGCTGCTCGAGGAAGTGCTCGGGGGCGGGGTGGCCGAGGCGCTGGCGCGGACGGCGACGCAGCTGCGTGAGGACGGCGATGTGCTGGATGTGCTCGCCGGGGAGTTGCTGGTTCGCGCGCGCGACGGCGACGGGCTCGGAATCGAGACGCTCGCCACTGCCGAACCCGCGATCCGGCGCCGCGTCATTCGCGCGTGGCTGCTCGAGCGTGGCGCAAAATCATTGACGGACAGCAATTTACGGGCGGTGGAGGCGCTGGTCACGCGGTGGCGTGGGCAGGGCGGGGTCGCGGTGGGTGGTTCATCCAGCGGGACCAGGTTGGTTGCCGCGCGTGAACATGGCAGGCTCATACTCGGGTCCGAGTGAACCCGTTGTTTTGAAAGAGTCACAGTCGGGTCGACTGAAGGGAAACCAGCGGACGTGTACGGGGACGACATCGCGTCGGTGCTGATCAGCGAGGAAGAGATCGCCGCCAAGGTCGAGGAACTGGCCGAACTGGTCGCCAAGCGCTATCCCGCCGATGCCCCCGAGGGCGACCTGCTGCTGGTGGGCGTGCTCAAGGGCGCGATCTTCTTCATGACCGACCTGGCCAAGAAGCTCACCGTGCCGACGCAGATGGAGTTCATGGCCGTTTCGTCGTACGGCTCCTCCACCTCGTCCTCGGGCGTGGTGCGCATCATGAAGGACCTGGACAAGGACATCGCCGGGCGCAATGTGCTGATCGTCGAGGACATCATCGACTCGGGCCTGACGCTGTCGTGGCTGTTGCGCAACCTGTCCAGCCGCAATCCGGCCTCGCTCGAGGTGGTGACGCTGCTGCGCAAGCCCGACGCGCTGCGCACCCAGGTGGACGTGATGGCCGTCGGCTTCGACATCCCGAACGAGTTCGTGGTCGGCTACGGCCTCGACTACGCCGAGCGGTACCGCGATCTGCCGTACATCGGCACCCTGGATCCGAAGGTCTACGGCGGGTAGTAACCGCCGTCGCACCGGCTCGCCACGCCAGCCGCCTTCCACTGTGGAAGGCGGCTTTTTGCTGCATTGTGACGAAACTCACTCGATCGCCTGGTTTGGGGCGCGGGCCGGGGCGGAGCATTGTTGCTGAAGGTCAGCGCCCGGATCGCTTTCGGATCGCGGGCGGAACAAGATCGCGAATCAATGCTGGTCACGTGTCCGCACCGGTGCGTGTGGAAGAGTGCTGGCAAATGGCCAGGAATTCGCGAGTCCGGTTAACGGAATGTTGAACTGGCGTCATATGCTGTCCGTAACAAACCTGACGGCTGTTTTCTGATCCTGTTGCAAACTTTCGGGTCGGATACGGCTGGAAAATCAAGACCGATTCTGATAGCAAGGGGCTATGGACCCGCATTTGCGCGACCTGCGGTATTTCGTCGCCGTCGCTGAGGAACTGCATTTCACCAACGCGGCGCAACGGCTGCACATCGCTCAACCCACCCTGTCACGACAGATCCGGCAGCTGGAACGCCAGCTGGACGTCGTGCTGTTCGACCGCAACCAGCGCAGCGTGGCCCTGACCGTCGCCGGCAAGGAACTGCTCGAAGGCGCCCGGAAGATCCTCGAACTCTGGGAAGTCACCAATGTCGCCCTGCAGGAGGCCGGTGAGGTGCTGCGCGTCGGCATCCAGTCCTCCATCGGCCGCGGCCTGATCACCGACCTGGAGAGCGCCAGCGGCCACCGGCTCGCCCTGCACTCCGCGTCCTGGACCGACCCGTCCAGCGGACTGGCGGGCCGCCAGGCGGACCTGGCCCTCATGTGGCTGCCGGTGCCCGACACCAGCCGCTACCGCTGGCAGGTGCTGCGCACCGAGCCGCGGTGGGTGCTGCTGCCGGAGAACCACGCCCTGGCCGGCCAGGAGAGCATCGACTTCGCCGACCTGATCGATGAGCCCTTCGTCGCCATGCCCGCCGAAGCCGGTGCGGCCCGCGACTTCTGGCTCGGCGCCGACTCCCGCGGCGGCCGCCAGGCCAAGATCGGCGCCGAAGCCGCCACCGCCGAGGAACGCCTCGAGGCCGTCAGCCTCGGCCTGGGCGTCTGCCTGCTGGCCGAGAACAACGTCCCCATGTACCGCTGGCCGGGCCTGACCGCCCGCCCGGTGACCGGCCTGGCCCCGTGTGAACTCGCGGTCGCCTGGCGCGCCGACGACGACCGCCCGACCATCCTCGAGTTCGCGGCCCGCGTGCTCGACGGCGGCTTCGCCGAACAGGAACCGCTCGCGGCCGTCTAGGCCCGAGGAAAGGACCGTCCGGGTCGGGCGGCGGCAGTGGGTCGGAGGTTGCCGCGGTCCGTCCGGGCAGTGTGGGACCGGCACAACGGGGTGCGGGATCGACACGACGACAGCGCCGCGTCACTTCGGTGACGCGGCGCTGTCGTGTGTCCAGGGACGATCGGGAGGCGGCCGATCCGGTCGGGAAGCGGTGCCCGGCCTCGTCAGGAAACCGTGCGCTGCCAGGGGTGGGCCGCCTCGATCTGGGCGGCCAGCCGCAGGATGGTGGCCTCGCTGCCGGGCGGGCCCGCGATCTGCGCCGCCACCGGCGTACCGGAGCGCGGGTGCAGGCCCATCGGAACGGAGATGGCGGGCCAGCCGACCAGATTCCACAACGGCGTGAACGGCGAGAACTTCACGTTGGCAAGCACATTCGCCAGCCACGGCCGCGAATGCCAGCGGCGGGCGCGCGGCGCGGGGGTGGCCAGCGTGGGCGTGATCACCACGTCGTAGCGCTCGAAGTAGTCCAGCAGCCGCGACTCCACCCGGTCGACCTGCGAGGCCCGCAGCAGACCCGACTTCAGCACCGTCCGGCCCAGCGCCACATGGGTGCGGGTGCGGCGCTGCAGCCGATCCGGATGCGGCACGGTCGCGGCCTCGCGGGCGGCATTGGCCAGCCAGCGCAGCAGCAGCGCGAAAGTCACGCCCTGGTAAGGGAGTTCGGCCACGCCGATGATGTGCCCGGCCAGGGAGGCGGCCGCCGCGGCCTTGTCGGCGGCCGCAGTCCAGGCCAGATCGACGTGGGTGAGCGGCGTCGGGGCCCCGGTCGCCAGGCCGATGCGCAGGGTCTGCGGGGCGTCCAGATCGGCCAGGTCCGGGCGGTCCGCCAGCACCGACAGCATCAGCGCGGTATCGGCGACAGTCGTTGCGAGCACGCCGTTCTCGGTCATTCCGCCCCACGAGTCGAGCCCCACGCCGGCGGGCACCAGCCCGCGGCCCGGCTTCATGCCGACCACGCCGGAGCAGGCCGCCGGAATGCGCACCGAACCGAGTCCGTCGTTGCCGTGCGCGATCGGCACCATGCCGGAGCCGACCGCCGCGCCGGAACCGCCCGACGAGCCGCCCGCCGAGTACCGGGTGTTCCAGGGACTGCGGGTGATGCTGCCCGGACCGTCGGTGACGCCCCACAGCCCGAACTCGGGCATATGGGTGAGGCCGACGACCACCGCGCCCGCCGCCCGCAGCCGCCGCACCACGGCGTGATCGGCGGTGGCGGCCAGATCGGACCCGGACAGCGAGCCGCCCCGGGTCACCTCGCCCGCGACGTCGATGTTGTTCTTGACCGCGATCGGCACCCCCGCCAGCGGCAGCATGTCCAGATCGGCGCGTTCGGCGACGGCGCGGGCCTCGGCGCGGGCGGCCTCCTCACGAACCAGGCTGAAGGCGTTCAGCTTCCGGTCCCGCGCGCGAATCCGGGTCAGCGCGGCCTCGACGGCGTCCTCCGGGGACAGGATGCCGTTCTGGACCGCGGTGGCGATGGCGATCGCGGTGGCCGGATCCACCGGGGGCCGGTCGGACGGGGTGTCGGAATCGGGCGTGTCGGCTCCCCCGTCTCGCGCGTCTCGTGCCACCGTTTCCTCCTCGGCGGCGCCGGCCGTGGCGATGTCCGCCGCTAATGCCGTGCCCTCGTCGTACATGCTGGTCTTCCCCCGTCGCCTCGTGTCGAAATCGGGTGATCCGCTCGTGGCCCGCAAGTTATCATTCCGGCTATTGGTCGGGGATGATGGTGTCGGGTGTGGCGGGTTCTTTGTCCGAAGATCAGAATCCACGACATCCCCGGATCGACAGTACGGATCGACGGCATCCGTGCCGAGCCAGATGGGTGCGGACATGGCTTCTGGTTCCGACCACCGTTCCGGCGCGTATTCGGCCGGAACCGAATCGAGTGCGGTCGTCGCCTTCGCGGCGGCCTGGGACTCCGCTGCGGTCCCACCCCGGATCGCCGACTATCTGCCCGACGCCAGCACGCTGCGCCGGAGCGCGCTGCTGGAGCTGATCCGCGTCGACATGCGCCACCGCTGGCTGCGCCGCACGATGGGGGCGCCGGCCACCCCGCCCAAACGGCTGCGCGACTACAGCGCCGAATTCCCCGAGCTCGAGGTGGCCGACCTGCCGGCGGGGCTGGTGTACGAGGAGTTCGTCATCCGCCGCCACAGCGGCGAGCGCGTGGATCCGCGCGATTGCCTGCGTGAGTACCCGCATCAGGCGGGGGAGCTGCGGCAGCTGCTCAATGCCGACGACGAGGACCAGAGCACCCGCCGCGCCGGCCCGTACGAGTCCACCCGCGGCGATTTCGAGCTGGACGCGTCCACCCGCGGCGCCTGGCTCGACGAATCCACCCGGCTCCCGCTGGAGGCCACCACCCGTACGGGTGAGCCGATGGAGGGCGACACCACCCGGGTGCCCGACGCGAGCGAGCTGACCCAGTACGAGGATCCCTCGCAGCTGATCGGCGACCCGGCCGATCCCACCCGGGTCACCGGCGGGGTCGCCACCACGCCCGATACCGGCGCGCTGCTCGACCGCATCGAGATCGGCCAGCGCATCGATGATTTCGACCTGCTGACCAGTCTCGGCTCCGGGGCGTTCGCCCGCGTCTTCCTGGCCCGGCAGCGCTCCCTGCAACGCCTGGTCGCGGTGAAGATCTCCGCCGACCACGGCACCGAACCCCAGACCCTGGCCCAGCTCGACCACGACTACATCGTGCGCGTCTTCGATCAGCGTCTGCTCTCGGACGTGCGCACCGAATCCGGGCGGCGGCTGCGGCTGCTGTACATGCAGTTCCTGCCCGGCGGCACCCTGCTCGGCGTGCTGCGCTGGGTGCGCGCCACCCCACCCGCCGAACGCAGCGGGCAACTGCTGCTCGACGCGGTCGACGCCGCCATGGAGGAGAAGGGCGAGATCCGGCCCACCGACTCCAGCGTGCGCGCCGAACTGGCCGCGCTGAGCTGGCCGGAAACCGTTGCGTGGCTGGGTCGCAGGCTGGCCGAGGCGCTGGACTACGCCGACTCGCACGGGGTGCTGCACCGCGACGTGAAACCCGCGAATGTGCTGCTCACCGCCGAGGCCGTACCGAAACTGGCCGACTTCAATATCAGTTTCAGCCGCAATCTGGACAGTTCCAGCCCGGTCTCGTACTTCGGTGGTTCGCTGTCCTACATGTCCCCGGAGCAGCTGGAAGCCTGCCATCCGGCGGCCGCCACCAGCGCCGCCGACCTGGACACCCGCGCCGACATCTTCTCCCTCGGGGTGGTGCTGTGGGAGCTGCTCACCGGGGCCAAACCCTTCGACGACACCACCGCCGGTCCCGGCGACCACGGCGACCGCACCACCCTCGAGGCCATGCTCGCCCGCCGTCGCGGCGGCGTGGACGCGGTGGCCCTGGACCGGGTGCCGCCCGACTGCCCGGCCGCGCTGCGCCGGGTCCTGCTCACCTGTCTCGCCCCGTCGCGCGAACAGCGCTGGAGCAGCGGCGCCGTGCTCGCCTCCCAGCTCGACCTGTGCCTGGACGAACGCGCCCGCGACCTGGTCGACCCGCCCCCGCACAGTTGGCGGAAGCGGTTGCGGCCGTGGCTGATGCCCCTGGTCATCCTGGCCGTGGCGATCCCGAACACCCTCGCCTCGCTGTACAACATCGCGCACAACCGGGCCTTCATCATCAGCCACCTGTCCGAGTCCGCCATGCACACCTTCGTGCTCACCACCACCTCGGTGAACCTGGTGTTCTTCCCGCTCGGCACCGCCATCATCGCCTACCTGTGCCGCTCGGTGATCGTGGTGCCGCGCGGCCTGCGCAAGGGCCGCGAATACGACGCCGAGACGCTGCGCAGAGCCCGGGCGGACGTGCTGCTGGCCGGGGAACGCATCTCCCTGGTGGTGTTCTCGCTGTGGGTGATCGCGGGCTTCACCTTCCCGATGGTGCTGCGGATGACCGCCACCGACCTGCCGGTGCGCGGGATCGTGCACTTCCTGGTGTCGCTGGTGGTGTGCGGGGCGATCGCGGTGGCGTACCCGTTCTTCCTGGTCGCCTTCTACCTGGTCCGCTGCATCTATCCGATGTTCCTGCGGCACGGGGACATCAGCGGCGAGGACGCGGTGTGGCTGCACCGGCTGGGACGACGCTGCACCACCTATCTGGCGGTGGCGGCGTCGGTGCCGCTGCTCGCGGTCGCGGGCGTGACCTTCCTGCCGCCGGAGGACATTCCCAAGGTGATCGTGGCGGTGCGCGTGCTCAGCGTCGGCGGGATCGCCGCGTTCGTCCTGATCTATGTCATCTTCCGGGCCCTCGAAGCGGACCTGGCAGCGCTGGAACGCGTGGTCGCCCCGGCCCGTTCGGTGCACGAGACCGTCAAGGTCGCCGAATCCGGCGCCGGCGACGACACGGGTGCCGAGCCGTGAGTGAGCTGTCGGCCCAAGCTCTCGCCCGCTTCACCGCCGACTGGGAATCGACCCTGCGCGGCGACCGCCACTCGCCCCCGCCCCTGGCCGGATACCTGCCCGACGGGCGCGCGGTCCGGCTCGAGGTCCTCACCGACCTGGTCCGCGTGGACATGCGGCAGCGGTGGCGGCGCGCCGGCCTGGAGAAGCGGATCGCGGAGTACCGCGACGAATTTCCGGAGGTGGCGGCCAGCCCGGCGTTCGCCGACCTGGTGTGCGACGAGTACCTGGCCCGCAGCCGCTTCCGCCCCCTCGACGTGGACAGCTTCACCGCCGAATATCCGGAGGTCGCCACCGAGATCCGCCGCCGCTTCGCCGGCGAGACCCCACCGCCCCCGCCGCCGGTGCTGCCCGAGGGCATCGAAACCGGCCGCCGCCTGGACGATTTCGACCTGCTCACCGATCTCGGCGGCGCCGACTACAGCCGCATGTTCCTGGCCCGGCAGCGATCCATGCAGCGACTGGTCGCGGTCCGGGTGGAGGCGGGCGCGGACAGCGACACCGACACCGTCGCCCAGCTCGACCACCAGTACATCGTGCGTGTCTTCGACCAGCGGCTGATCGCCGACGGCAGCACCGGGAAACCCTTGCGGCTGCTGTACATGCAGTACGTGCCCGGCGGCACCGCCGAAGGCGTGCTGACCCAGCTGCGCAGCGAAGCCCGGGCGGCGGGCAACGGCGGCAAACCCGGCAGCCGCATGATCCACCGTGCCGCCCCGACCGCGAACGGGCGGCCCGACGGAGGACTACTGCTGCGCGCCATCGACTCCGCCATGGAGGCCAAGGGCGAGAGCCGTCCGTCCGGATCGCCGGTGCGGACCGATATCGCCGCCCTGAGCTGGCCCGAAACCGTCGCCTGGGTGGGGCGGCGGCTGGCCGAGGCGCTCGAGTACGGGGAACGGCAAGGGGTGCTGCACCACGACATCCGGCCCGCGAATGTGCTGTTCACGGCCGAAGGGGTGCCGAAACTTGCGGATTTCGCTCTGGGGCCGATGTATTGGAGCACCGGATTCATCGGGGCGCGTGGCGCGAGCGCGAACGGTGCCGGGGCGCTGCGGTATCGGTCGCCGGAAGCGCTACTGGCCCTGCTGGATTCGGCCGCGCCGTCGCCCGGGCCCGCCAGCGACATCTATTCGCTCGGCGTGGTGCTGTGGGAAATGCTCACCGGCGCACTGCCGTTCGACGATCCAGAGGTTGGGACCGATGCGGAGGCCGAGGCCGATGCGGTGCGGGCGATGCTGGCCCGCCGCATGGCCGGGGTGCCCGCGGCGGCGCTGGCGGCCTTGCCCGCCGACACCCCCGCCACCCTGCGGCGCGTGCTGCTGGAATGCCTGCGCCCCGATGCCGCTCGGCGCTGGCAGAGCGGCGGGCAGCTGGCCGGGCAGCTGGACCTGTGCCTGGACCCCGACGCCCGGGATCTGATCGATCCGCCCGCGCACAGTCTGTGGGCGCGCCTGCGGAGCTGGCCGGTGCCGATCGCGGTGCTGTGTGTGGGCCTGCCGAACGCCCTGGCCAGCTGGTACAACATCCGGATCAACAAGAGCCTCATCGTGGACGAGCTCTCGGCGTCGGATCAGGCCCGGTTCGAGCAGGTGGCGCTGATCAATAATCTGGCCGCCTTCCCGGTGGCCGCGCTGCTGTTGTTGTGGCTGGCGCGGCGGCCGTTGACGGTCTCGTTCCGGCTGGGCCGCGGCCACGAGTACACCCCCGACCAGCTGGCCCGCGCCCGCGCCGACACGCTGCTGCTCGGGGAGCGGGTGGTGTGGGTGCCGTTCGCCTTGTGGCTGATCGCCGGTATCGCGTGGCCGCTGGCGCTGGCGGGTGCGGGAGCGCGCCTGCCGCACATGGCTTTCGTGCATTTCTTCACGGCGCAGGTGGTGTGCGCGACCATCGCGCTGGCCTATCCGTTCTTCCTGATCATGGTGTACGCGGTGCGGTCGTTGTATCCGCAGCTGCTGGCGCGCGGTTCGGTGGGGCACGAGGATCGGCGGCAGCTGGCGGCGCTGGCGCGGCGCAGTAACTTCTATCTGGCCGCGGCGGCGTCGGTGCCGCTGCTGGGGGTGGCGTCGGTGACCTTCGTGTCGACCGCGGATCTTGGGCTGGTGATCGTGCCGCTGCGGATTCTCAGCGTGGGCGGGGTGCTGGCGTTCGTGGTGATCTATCGGTTGTCGCGCATGCTGGAAGCCGATCTGGGAGCGCTGGTTCGCGCCATTCCCGAAGGCGGGCACTGATTCCCCGTAGGCTCGTGGGGTGGCGATACGCGGCAGTGTCGAAACCTCCTTGGCGGAGTTGGCGGCGCGGGTCCGCCGGCGCGCCGAAGGTCATTCCGGTCGGTTTCTGCTGGGGATCGCGGGCCCGCCCGGCGCGGGCAAATCCACCCTCGCCCGCGGCATCCGTGACGAACTGAACCTGGCCGCCGGAACCGCCATCGCCGAAGTCGCGCCCATGGACGGCTTCCACCTCACCAACGCGCGGCTGCGCGCCGCCGGCATCCTCGACCGCAAGGGCGAACCCGAGACCTTCGACGCCGAAGGCTATGTGGCGCTGCTCCGCACGCTCCGCGACGCGACTCCCGGCACCCCCGTGCCCTGGCCCACCTACGACCGCGACATCCACGAACCGGTACCCGGCGGCGTCGTCTTCGACCATCACTCCATCGTCGTCACCGAGGGCAACTACCTGCTCCTCGACGACCGTTCCCACCAGGCCTGGGCCGCCGTCCGCCCCCAACTCGACGAGGCCTGGTACCTGGACGTGCCACGCCCGATCATCGAACAACGCCTGCTGCGCCGACATATTCGCGGCGGCCGCACCCCCGAGGCCGCCCGTGACAAGGTGACGAACAGCGACCTGCGCAATGCCGTCCTGGTCGAATCCACCCGCCGCCGAGCCGATCTGGTGCTCCGCAAAGCGGGCCGCGGCTACCGCATCGATTGAGCGCGGGGACCGGCCAGGTCGAGGGCGCGGCTCTCGGTGCTACTGAGAGCCGTAGTGCCGCATCCACTCTCGGGTGCCGACAGAGCGGCACGACAGGGTGGCGATCTCGGCGGCATGCCGCAACGCCAGCGGAAAATCCTCGCCGAGCGCGAAGAAGTGGCAGAACGCGCCGTGCAGGATGTCGCCCGCGCCGAGGGTGTCGATGGCGGGTCCGGCGGAAACCCGGATCTCGCCGCGGTCGCCCGGCATCGAATAGCGGATCGGGTCGCCGCCCCCGGTGACCGCCACCAGGGCCGGGCCCGCCGCGTGCAGGTAGTCGAACACCTCATCCGCCGAATCCGCCGCTACCCCGGGCGGAGTGAAGGCACTCGAGCAGATCGCGATATCCACGACGGGAAGCAGTTCGGCATGCACCGGCCGCCGGCGTCCGGCATCGAGCACCACCGGTACTCCCGCCGCTCGGGCCGCCGTGGCGAGCCGCACGGCATGGTCGGGGTAGTGGCCGTCCACCAGCAATACCGACGCGTCCGCGACCGTCTCGGCCGCCGAGTCGTCGAGACCCGGATGGATGCGGGAGCCGTCCAGCGACACGATGGTCCGGGTGGCCGCCTCCGTGGCGACGATGATCGAGGACACCGGCGGCTGCTGATCGCCGTCCGGAGTGAGGTCCACCGGCGTGACACCGTGCCGGCGCAGATCGCCTCGGATCAGTTCCGCCAGTGGATGTTTCCCCAAGGCGGTGACCAGCGCCGGGTGCGTGCCGGAGAGGAACGCGTAGGCGACCGCCGCATTGGCGGCCGGCCCGCCCGCGCCCAGGAACAGGTCGGCGGCCTGGGTCTTGGAGTCCTCGGCGGGATACCGGTCGACGGCATAGGCGAGATCCAGTGTCGACAATCCGGCGAAAACCGCACTCCTGCTTCCCATGCCGCCGACCCTACGGCGAGCTAGTCGCGCACCCGGTGCTCGTAGGCCTTGCGCGCGTCGCCGTCCACGTCGTCGAGGAAGGCGGTCTGCGAGCCCAGCGCCCGCCCGATGGCGTCACCCACGGACTGCGGCAGCAGCCCCACCGCCTGGGCGATGATCCCCGCCACCGTGGTGACCCGCGCCTTCGCCTTGGGCGCCACGATCAGCGTGGCGATGGCGTCGGCGATCTCCTCCGGTTCGGCCGCGCGCATCAGCTTGGGTAGTGAAACCCCGGAGCCCAGTTCGGTTTTGGTGAGCGTGGGCAGCACCGAGGAGAACTCGAGCCCGGTGCCCCGGTACTCCTCGCGCAGGGTGTCGGTGAAGCCGAGCACCGCGTGCTTGCTGGCGTTGTAGGTGGCCAGGCCGGGAATGTGGCTCTCGCCCGCCAGCGACGCGATATTGATGACGTGTCCGCGGCCGCGCGGCAGCATGCGGGCGATGGCCAGCTTGGAGCCGAGGATCACGCCGTACACATTGATGTCGAGGATGCGGCGGGTGATCTGGTCCGGCTCGTCCACCACCCGCCCGGTGGGCATGATCCCGGCATTGTTGATCAGCACGTCGATCGGGCCGAGGCGGCGTTCCACCTCGTCGAGGAAGCCCTCGAAGGACTGCTGGTCGGTGACGTCGAGTTTGCCGTAGACGTCGAAATCCCGTGCCGCGCCGGACTCTTTGACGGTGGTCTCGTCGATATCGCCGATGGCGATCTTCGCGCCGAGCGCCTGCAGCGCGGTAGCGGTGGCCAGGCCGATGCCGCGCGCGCCGCCGGTGATCACCACGACCTTCCCGGCGATGGCTCCGAAGTCGGTCATCACAGCCCCCGCACGGTCTTCACGATGGCGGGCACGTTCAGGCGCCGCAGCCCGCGCGTGCCCGCGGCCCGCATGGCGCTCATGGCGAACATCAGCTTGGGCGGCGAATACGGGAACCACAGCGGTTCTTTGGTCATGGTGGGCAGGATCGGCCTGGTGATGGCCTGCTGGCGGCAGTACTTGCGGACGCCGTTGGGTCCGCCCCAGCGCGCGCCGGTGCCGGACTGGCCCCAGCCGCCCATGGGCAGCGCGAAGCTGAACATATTGGCGAACACGTCGTTGATATTGACCGCGCCCGCGTCGAGTTGGCGCGCGACGCGTTCGGCGCGCTCGTTGTCGCCCGACCACACCGACGCGGACAGGCCGTAGATCGAATCATTGGCCAGCCGAATGGCTTCCGCCTCGTTGGCGACCTTCATGACCGGCAGGGTGGGCCCGAAGGTCTCCTCGGTCATACAGGTCATGGTGTGGTCCACGTCGGCGAGCACGGTCGGCTCGAACAGCGTGCCGACGCCGGTGCGCTTGCCGCCGGTGGTGATCCGCGCACCCGCCTTGACCGCGTCCTCGACGTGCCGCTGCACGATTTGCGCCTGGTTCTCGTTGGCCAGCGCGCCCATGTCGTACTGCGGCTTGCGGCCGTCCACGCCCTGGCGGACCTCCTTGACCGCGGCGGTCAGCTTCGCCAGGAACTCGTCGTACACAGCGGCTTCCACGTAGACGCGCTCCACCGAGATGCACACCTGCCCGGCGTTGAACAGCCCGCCGAAGGCGATACCGTGCGCCGCCCGGTCCAGGTCGGCGTCGGCCAGCACGATGGCCGGGTCCTTGCCGCCCAGTTCCAGGCTGAACGGGATCATCCGCTCGGTGCAGGCGGCGGCGATCTTGCGGCCGGTGGCGGTGGACCCGGTGAACTGGATGTAGTCGGCGTTGCCGACCACGGCCGCGCCCGTCTCGCCCGCGCCGGTGACGACCTCGAACACCGGGGGCGCGCCGATCTCACGCCAGCCGCGCGCGAGTTCGACGGCCGAGAGCGGGGTCACCTCGGAGGGCTTGAGGATGACCGCCGCGCCCGCGGCCAGCGCCGGGATCACATCGATGACCGGCATGGCCAGCGGGAAGTTCCACGGGGTGATCACGCCGACCACCTGGTACGGGCGGAAGACGGTGGTCAGCTGCTTGACCCGGGCCAGCGGGCTGTGCGGCGAAGGGTGTTCGTCGGCAAGGAATTTCGCGGCGCGGCGGGCGTAGTAGCCGGTGAGGTCGACCGAGAAGGCCGGGTCGATGAGCGAGTCCACGCGGGCCTTGCCGGTCTCGGACTGCAGCACGTCGGCCAGGTGGTCGGTGTTGTCGACCAGCCAGTCCTGCAGCTTGAGCAGCCACTCCTTGCGGCCATCGGGGCCCAGGGCCTCCCAGGCGGGCTGGTGCGCGCGCAGCTCGCGGACCTTGGCCGCGACGGTGTCGGCGGAATCGATCGGGACCGTCCCGGCGAGCGCTCCGGTCGCGGGGTTGCGGACCTCGAGTTCGGTGGCCGGTGCGGGGACCTTCGGGGCGGTCTTGGTCGCGGTCCCGGCGGCCTTGCGGGTCCCGGTCTTGCGAGCGGTGCCCGCGGCGGGTTCGGTATTGGTCACGATGTGCCTCTCCCCATGCGCTACGTTGCGATGGCGAGCTGTGTGCCAGCTCACCGGACTATGATCGTGACACAATTTCGCGAGCCCATGCTTGGCCAATCGGGTCAATAGTTCCGGTCGGTTTTGTGCTCGGAGTACAAACCCCGGAGGTGCCCCGTGACCACGACGCTGAACAGCGCCGAGCTCCGGCAGTGGATCGCCGATTTCGTCGCCGAGACCCTGCCCGCCGAAACCCTCGAGCAGGTCGTCACCCGCCTCGACAACGCGATCATCACCCGCATCCCCGAACTGCGCGACCGCGATATGCGCCGCGACCTGGCCGCCAGCAGCCGCGCCCACGCCGTCGCCGTGCTCAGCGGCCTCACCCAGGACCGCTTCGACTACCCGGTCCCCGAGGAAGCCCACGCCTTCGCCCGCACCGTCGCCCGCCGTGGCTACGACGTGCGCCTGCTGCTGCGCGTCTACCACTTGGGCCAGGAAGCCTGCATCGACTACATGACCGAGGTGCTCGAACAGCGGCAGCTGCCCCGGGACATCGAAAGATCGCTGCTGCTACGGCTTTTCGACCGCACCACGCGCTGGGTCAGCACCTCGGTCGAAACCCTCACCGACACCTACATGGCCGAACGCGAACGCGGCCTGCGCGCCGCCCTCACCCAGCGCGCCGAGATCGTGCGCAGCCTGCTCGCCGGGGCCGAGGTGGACACCGAGAGCGCGTCCGCCCGGCTCGGATACCGGCTCGGGCAACGGCATCTGGCGCTGGTGGTGTGGACCGACGAGGATGCCGCGCCCTTGCCGTCCGACGGCAGCGGCGAGGCGGTGGGACGGCTCGACCGGATCGTGGCCCGATTCGCGGGCACCCTCGGCAACGGCAGCCTGCTGACCGTGCCCTCCGGGGCGTCCGCGCTGTGGGCCTGGATCGGCGTGGACGGTGACGGAGGGTCCGGCCCCGCGATTCCCGGGCCGGACGATCCGGTGTGGTCGGTGGACGCGCCCGTGCGGGTGGCGGTCGGCGTGCCCGCCGCGCACACCGCCGGATTCCGGGCCAGCCACCGCGAGGCGGGCGCGGCCCGGCAGGTCGCCGAACGGGCCCGGCCGGATACGCCGCGGGTGCTGCACTACTCGGAGGTGGAGGTCGCGTACCTGGCGGGAACCGACGAGGCCGCCATGCGGTCGCTCATCGAGCGGGAACTGGGCGCACTCGCCGCGCCCGACCCGCAGTCGGCGCGATTGCGCGAAACCTTGCATGCCTATCTGCGAGCCCGGCGCAGCCCCGACGCGGCCGCGAAAACGCTCGGCGTGCACAAGAACACGGTGCGATACCGCGTTCAGCGCATAGAAGAACTACTCGGTCACTCGATCGACCAGCGCGGGCCTCGATTGGAGATCGCGCTCGACTGCGTGGCGGTGTACGGCGTGTGAGCCGGCGAGCCTCAGCTCGCCTCCTCCGCGATGGCCTCCCGGGCGGCGCGGCGGCGGGTGGGCGGTTCGCCCTCCGAGGCCCGGCGTTCCGGTAATTCGGCCAGTAATTGGGTGGTGGCCGCGGCGATCGCGGCGACCGCCTTGTCCACCGCCGTCTTGGTGGCCGTCGTCAATCCCGACACCCCGCCGACTTTCCGCACGTATTCCTGTGCGGCGGCATAGATTTCCTGCTCGGTGGCGGCCGGTGTGAGCCCGCGCAGCAGGGTGATGTTCCCACTCATGCCCCCAGAGGTTAGCGCTGGATTACCCGCTGTGACAGGGCAAGATTCGGACAATTGCGTGACTGGGTCGCGTCCCGTCCGCCAAAATTACGGACCGAATGGTTTGCCGATTATTCGCACCCGGCGCCACCGGTGTGGCAGACGCGATCGGCGAATAGTCGGCCACTCCAAGATCGATGGGGAACAATCGGGTTATGCCCGCCCGCGACGTACCCACGCTGACCACATTTCCCTATCCGGAGCTGGACCAGCGCGAAGACGATCATTGGTCCGGTGCGCAGGTCTCGGACGACGAACTGCGCGCGCTGGCGCTCGGCGGCTTCTATTCCGCGCGCTGGGACGCCTTCCACGACGCGCTGCTGCTCGGACCCGAACGCGACCACCCGCTGGGCGATCGCCGCGAACTTGCCATCGACACGCTGACGGGCGCCTGGGGCATCACCGACGGCACCGAGGCCATGGCCTCGATGGAACAACTACTCGACGGCATGCACGGCCCGCTCTACGCGCTCGTGCATCCGCTCGTCATGGCGGCCATCAACTCCCCTGAACGCGACCGCTTCGGCGAACGCGCCGATCGGCATCGCGCCTTCCTACGCCAGGTCGGATCCTTCCGCGGCATGGAGAATCCCGAAGCCCTGGTCCGCGATTACGACATCTGGTCGCAGGCCATCAAACTCGGCCTCACCGACCACCTGGTCCGCCCGCTGCCCACCGATATCCAGGCCTGGGATCTGGCCCGCGTGGTCGCCGTCGCCCGCATGGCCTACACCGCCGGCTACCTCGACGCCGACGTCGCCTGGGACTACCTGATGCGGGCGCTACCCCCGGCCCAGCGCAAATACCGCAACTGGCGGCAATTCGGCGACGCCTATCTGGCCGGGTGGACCTACTGGCAGGCCTGCGAGGACCTCGCGGAACTGAAATCCGGCGGCGTGGACCGGCGCATGGAATTGCTACGCCTGTGGATGCGGCCGAGCAGCCCGTGGCGGCGCATCACCCTGCAACCGGACGAATAACCGCCCCGGTTTGGGGGCCCGCGCCCCCAAACCCGTTCCTCAATCCGGCAGCGACCGCAGAATTCCGCGGCCGTAGCGCTGGAACTGCGCGTCGTCGACCATGCCGAGCGAATGCCGCTCGACCAGCAATTCCCACTCCGAGTACAGCTTCGCCACGCCCGGATCGGCCGGCCCGGCCGCACCGTCGGCGACCTCGCGCTGAATGGCGAAATTCAAAGCGCCCGCGACCCGATCGGTGTCGGCGCGATCGCTGCCGACGAAATTCCAGATCAGATTCCCGTCACTGACCTCGAACCCGTATTCGCCCGGCGCCGAATCGGCCGCGTCGGCGTCGTCGGTGGTGCGGGCCCACAGCAGGGTCGCGATCGGCAGCTCGTGGGCGAAACGCTTGCCCGAGCCGAGGGCCACGAAGATCAGCCGCGTGGTGGTGACCGCGAGCAGGCCGGTGGCCTTGGGCGCGGGCGCCTGCGCGGTGACCAGGGCGGTCTCCAGCACGTATTCGGCGGGCGTGACGAAGCGCTGCAGCGCCGCGATCGCGGGCTTGGCGTCCCGCTTGGGGGCCATGCGCCGCCCCGCGCG
>NZ_JBSGCY010000084.1:0-28803 GCF_053602115.1 Nocardia sp. NPDC004582
ATCGCGTCGGCCCCGGCCGCGGCGCGCGCGCACACCCGCGCGTCGGACAGGTCGCCGACGGTCACCTCGACCCGCGGGTCCACGTAGCGGTGCCGCTGCCGGTCCAGACCGGATACCTCGTGGCCGGCGGCCAGCAGCATGCGCGCGACAGCGCGGCCGCTCGGCTCGGTGACTCCGGTGACCAGAATCCGCATTGACTCTCCTCCTCGTGCAGGCGTCCCCAACCACAGTGACGCCGTTCACACACCATCCCTATTACACGAGGGTGTGAAGGGTTGCAGTCCCGTTCAACGGGATCGGTGAATCGGTCAGCAAGATGGACCGCTAAGGAATGGCGGTCGGAGCGGGCACCGTCGAGGCATGACAGTGCGGAATTCGGTCACGCCGCGGGCGGCCGGCGAGGTGGGCCCCTACGACATCGAGACCGACGTGCTGGTCGTCGGCTACGGCGCGGCCGGGGCCGCGGCGGCCTTCGAGGCCGCGCACGCGGGCGCGCGGGTGCTGATCGTGGACCGGGCGGGCGGCCCCGGCGGCGCGTCGGCCAACTCCGGCGGCGAGATCTACCTCGGTGGCGGCACCCCGATCCAGGTGGCCTGCGGCTTCGACGACACCCCCGAGGCCATGGCCGCGTTCCTGAAGGCCGCGCTCGGCGCGGGCGCGGACACCGCCAAGATCGACGAGTACTGCGCCGGCAGCGTCGAGCACTTCCACTGGCTGGTCGACCGCGGCGTGCCGTTCAAACCGACCATGTGGGACGCCCCCACCTGGGTGCCGCCCACCGACGACGGCCTGATGTGGCTGGGCGAGAACAGCTGGCCCTTCACCGAATCGGCCCATCCCGCCCCGCGCGGGCACCGGCCCACCGCCAACGACTTCGGCGGCAAGCTGCTGATGGAATGCCTGGCCGCCGCGGCCGAATCCGCCGGCGCGACCACCCAGTTCGACACCTACGTCAGCACGCTCGTCGTGGACCCGGACGGCGTCGTGGTGGGCGCGGTCGCGCGCCGCTACGGCGAGGAGCTCACCATTCGCGCCCGGCGCGGAATCGTGCTCACCACCGGAGGTTTCGTCGACAACGACGCCATGCTCGCCGCCCACGCGCCGCAGCTGCTCGGCCACACCAAGGTCAGCGCGGGCACCGACGACGGCTCCGGCATCCGGATGGCCCAGGCGCTGGGCGCGGCGGTGCGCCACATGTCCGCCGGGCAGGTCGGCATGTCGCTGATCCCGGGGCTGGCCGTGCGGGGCATGGTGGTCAACGCGCTGGGTCGCCGCTTCGTCAACGAGGACACCTACCCGGGCCGGATCGGCCAGCACGCGCTCTACCGCCAGAACATGGGCGGCAGCTGGGCGGGCGACGACACCGCGGTGTGGGTCATCGTCGACGAGGAGGGTTTCGAGGACGTCCCCGAACCCCAGCGCTGGGGCGTGCGGCCCACGCATGTCGCCGAAACGCCCGAGGAGCTCGAGGCACTCACGGGTCTGCCCGCCGGGTCGCTGACCGCCGCCATCGGCCGGTACAACGAATTCGCGCGCCAGGGCGCGGATCTCGATCATCACAAGGCCGCGCGCTGGCTGCGGGAGCTGACTCCGCCGCTGGCCGCGATCGATGTGAAGGCCGGTGTCCGACCGCCGTCGGAGGCCGGGGACCGCCGCGGCACCGGCGCGTCGGTGTTCACCCTCGGCGGCCTGCACACCGATCTCGACGGGCACGTGCTCGACCACGACGGCAAGCCGATCGCGGGCCTCTACGCCGCGGGCCGGGCCGCCAACGGGCTGCACGGGTTCGGCTACATCTCCGGAACCTCCCTCGGCGACGGCACCTTCTTCGGTCGCCGCGCCGGCACCGCCGCGGCCCGCCGCGCCTGACCCGGCCGCCGCCCGGCTCCTCGGACGACCAGAAATGGTCGATGGTCCAGTTGATCTCCGAGACCGGGGCTCGGGCACGCGGATTGGTTCTAGACTCGCTCGCTATGGATGTGCACTCGCGGCAGTTGCGGTATTTCGTCGCGGTGGCGGAGGACCTCAGTTTCACGCGGGCCGCGCAGCGGCTGCACGTGGCGCAGCAGGGGTTGAGTGCGCAGATCAAGCAGCTCGAGCAGGCTCTCGACCTGGTGCTGTTCACCCGGACCACGCGCAGTGTGGAACTCACCGCGGCGGGGGAGGCGCTGCTCGAGGGCGTGCGCGGCGCGCTGACCACGCTCGGGCTGGCGGTCGAGCAGGCGCGGGTGGCGCAGCGGCGCGAGTCGGACCGGCTGGTGCTCGGTTTCCTCGAAGGCGCGGCGCTGACGCTGACCGAGCCGATCCTGGCCGCCTTCCGGGACAAGCATCCCGGGGTGACGGTCGATATGCGGCAGTTCGGCTACGAGGACCCCACCGCCGGACTCGCGGACGGGACCGTGGACGTGGCCTTCGTGCGACTTCCGTTCCGGGCGGAGGGAATTCGCTTCGAGTCGCTGTTCACCGAGCCGCTGGTGGCCCTGGTGCCCGCCGCGCATCCGCTGACCGGGCTGCCCGAGGTGCGGGTGCGCGACCTGCTGGACGAGCCGCTGCTCGGGGCGGCCACCGACGATCCGGTGTGGAATGCCTTCTGGGAGTTGCACGATCACCGCGAGGGGTGTCCGGCGCCGGTGGTGTCGCGCTCGAAGTCGCTGCTCGAGGAACTGCACAAGGTGTCGGCGGGCGTCGGTGTGGTGCTGACCGTCGCGTCGGCGCGCTGGATGCCGTTTCCCCGGGTCCGATTGCTGCCGATCGTCGATGCCCCCCGCAACGAGGTAACCGTCGCCTGGCCCGCGGAACACGAATCCCCGCTGGTGCGTTCGTTCGTCGAGATCGCGCAGGAGGTGCGGGCCGCGCGTCCGGAACTGGTGGAGCTGCTCGAACGGCCCGATTTCGAGGATCGCACGCTGCCCGCCCACCTCTGATTGACAAGTGCCGCTTGTCAATCACCGGAGAATAGCTGTTTCACTTTGCTGGCGGGACGCCCTACTGTTCCCAGACGTGGGCGGACAACGCGGGGGGCCGCGTCGTCCACCGCGAACCTCCCTGCGGTTCGTGGCCGTCTCATTTCCCGATGAGGCGCACCCTCATTACCCGATGAGGGAATCTCGGATAACCGGCGCCGCCGGACACCGGCCTGAGCCCCCGGTGTCCGCCGGCGCCGGTGCCGTCCGCGCGTGTCGCTGCCGTCCGGGGGAGTCCGGGCGACCAGACTCGGGGGCATGACGGCCGACGGTCAGGACCTCGACAAGCCCGCCGACGACGCACAGCCGGAGACCCGATCGTTCCCGTCCCGCGTGTGGGCGGCCATCGCCCGCGCCGAACGCGCGATCAACCCGAACTACCCCGGCCTCATCGTGGCGTGGATCTTCTTCCTGTGGGCGGTCTCGCCGTCGCTGCTGCCCCGGACCTGGCTGTTCGAGGGCCTGGTCTGCGGGATCAGCGCGGCCATCGGCTACGGCGTGGGCTGCGTGCTGGCGTGGGCGTTCGCCAAGTGGGTGCAGCCGCGACTGCCCGACTCCGCCGAGGGCCTGGCCACTCTGTGGAATCCGAGCGAAACCACCCGGGCGGTCGGCAAAGTCGTGATCCTGGTCGGCACCATCGTCGGCGCGGCCCTGGTGCTGGCCCGCTCGGCCCGCTGGCAGCGCGACCTCGAGGTGCTGATGGGGATGGAGCCCACCACCACGTCGAGCTACCTGCGCGCGGAACTGGTGGCCGCGGCCACGCTCGCCCTGGTGATCGCCGCGTTCCGCGTGGTGCGGTGGCTGATCCGGCTGATCGTGCGGCTGCTCAATATCGACTGGCACATTCCGCGCGGCCTCGCCTACCCCGGCGCGGTCGTCGTGGTGGGCGTGCTGGCCGTCCTGCTGTTCCAGGGCGTGCTGGCGAAAGCCTTCTTCGCCACCGCCAATTCGGCGTTCAGCCTGCGCAACGGCAAGACCTCGGAGAGCGCGATCCAGCCGCAGCTGCCCGAAAGGTCCGGCAGCCCACAGTCGTTCGCCGCCTGGGACACGCTCGGCTCGGAGGGCCGGTGGTTCGTGGCGACCGCGCCGACCGCCGAGCGGATCGCGCGGGTCACGGGAAGGCCCGCGCGCGAACCGATTCGGGTGTACGCGGGCCTGGACTCGGCGCAGCGGCCCGAGGACATCGCCGCCCTGGTGGTGCGCGAACTCGACCGCACCCACGCCTTCGACCGCAAGGTGCTGGTGGTGGTGACCACCACGGGCACCGGCTGGGTGGATTCCACCACCGCCGCCTCGATCGAATACATGTACGGCGGCGACAGCGCCATCGCCGCCACCCAGTACTCGTATCTGCCCAGCGTGCTGTCGTTCCTGTCGGACCGCGACAAGGCCACCGACTCCGGGCGGCTGGTCATCCACGCCGTCCACGAGCGGTGGGCCCAGCTGCCCCCGGAGCACCGGCCCAAGCTGCTGGTCTACGGGGAGAGCCTGGGGTCGCAGGGCTCCGAGGGCGCGTTCTCCGGACTCGACGACATCCGCAGCCTGGTGGACGGCGTGCTGTGGGTGGGCCCGCCCAACTCGAACCGCATCTGGAGCCAGATCGTGCGGCGCCGCGACGTGGGGACGCCGGAGATCCTGCCGATCTACGCCGACGGCCTGATCGTCCGCTTCGCCGCCACCGCACCGGACCTGGGCCGACCCGACCGCCAGTGGATCGACCCGCGCGTGGTCTACCTGCAGCACGCCTCCGACCCAATCGTGTGGTGGTCGCCGGATCTGCTGTTCACCCAACCGGATTGGCTGAAGGAACCGCGCGGCGCGGACGTGTCGAAGTCCATCCGCTGGTGGCCCATCGTCACCTTCTGGCAGATCAGCGCCGACCTCGCCAACGCGCAGGGCGTGCCCTCGGGCCACGGCCACCGCTACGGCGATCTGGTCCTCGACGGCTGGGTCGCGGTCGCCCAGCCGGCCGACTGGAACCCGGACCTCGACGCGGCGGTCCGCAAGGCCCTCGACGAGGACATCACCTGGGAGTACGCCCACAAATAGGTCCGGCGGCAATCCGCCGCCGGCGCCAACCCGAGTGTCTACGCTTTGCTCCGGAATCGATGTTCCGATCATTGGGACTATTTCGGTTCGAAACACCTAGTTGGCCATAACTTCGATGGCAGGAAACTCTGCACGAGGAGGAACGCCCGCATGACTAACAAGGTGCTCGATCGGGTCCGCGATCTGCTGCCCGCGATCCGGGAACGCGCGGTTCAGGCCGAAGAGCAGCGGCGGGTGCCCGACGCCAGCATCGCCGAGCTCACCGAGGCCGGTGTGTTCCGGATGCTGCAGCCGGCCCGCTTCGGCGGCCTGGAGGAGTCGCCGGTCGCCTTCTACGAGGTGATCCGCGCCATCGGCACCGTCTGCCCGTCCACCGCCTGGGTCTCCTCGGTGCTGGGCGCGCACCCGTGGCAGCTGGCCCTGTTCGAGGACCAGGCGCAGCAGGACGTGTGGGCCGAGAACCCCGACACCCTGGTGTCCTCCTCCTACGCGCCGACCGGCAAGCTGACCGTCGTCGACGGCGGCTACGAGCTGTCGGGCCGCTGGCAGTTCTCCTCCGGCTGCGACCACGGCCAGTGGGTGTTCCTGGGCGCGCTGGTGCCGACCGAGACCGGTATGGACTACTACACGGTCCTGGTGCCGCGCACCGACTACCGCATCGAGGACACCTGGAACGTGTCGGGCCTGGCGGGCACCGGCTCCAACGACATCGTCATCGAGAAGGCCTTCGTCCCGGCCTACCGCGCCTACTCGGCCGCGGATCAGGCCAACCTGATCGGCCCCGGCCAGGCGGTGAACACCAACCCGCTGTACAAGATCTCGTTCGGCGCGCTGTTCTCCAACACCATCACCGCCCCCATCATCGGTGCGGCGCAGGGCGCCTACGACGCGCACATCGAGCGTCAGCGTGAGCGGGTGCGGCTGTCCTACGGCGGCCAGAAGGTCTCCGAGGATCCCTTCGCCCACGTCCGGATCGCCCGTGCCGCTTCGGAAATCGACGCCGCGGTGCTCCAGATGGAGCGCAACATGTCCGAGCAGCTGCGCTACGCGCAGGCCGGTGAGGAAATCCCGTTCGAGCTGCGGCTGGCCTCCCGCCGCGACCAGGTGCGCGGCACCGAGCGCGCGCTCGAGGCGATCGACCTGCTGTTCAAGAACTCCGGCGGCCACGCCATCCGGCAGCCGAACATCATCGAGCGCAACTGGCGTGACGCCCACGCCGGCAGCGTGCACGTGATCAACGATGTGGAGCGCGCGCTGGCCATGTACGGCAAGGGCGCCATGGGCCTCGAGGTCGCGGATCGGATGCTCTGATGACCCTCACCGCGGAGAGCACCACCAAGTGGGTGACCGTCGACGGTCACAAGCTCCGCTATCACGAGGCCGGCGAGGGCCCGGCGCTGGTGCTGCTGCACGGCTCCGGCGCGGGCGTCTCCGGCTGGGCCAACTTCGGTGAGAACCTGCCGGTGCTGGCCCAGCACTTCCGCTGCCTGATCCTGGATCAGCCGGGCTTCGGCGAGAGCGGCCGCCCGGAGGTGTACGAGCGCAACTACCTGCGCATCGCCGCCGACGCGGTGATCGGGCTGCTCGATGAGCTCGGCCTCGAAAAGGCGCATGTGCTCGGCAATTCCATGGGCGGCACGGTCGCGACCCTGCTCGCGCTCGAGCACCCGGGCCGCGTGGACCGCGTGGTGCTGATGGCCCCCGGCGGGGTCGGGGTGAACATCCTCGGACCCGAGCCGTCCGAGGGCATCAACCGGCTCATGGAGTTCAATATGAACCCCAGCGACGAGAAGGCCATGGGCTTCCTGCGGGCCATGGTCTCCAACCCGGCCACCCTCACCGAGGAACTCGTCGCCAAGCGTCTGAAGGCCGCCGCCGACCCGAAGGGGCAGGCCGCGCTGCGCGACGCCTACGCCACCTTCTACAACCCGAAGCTGGCCGAGCCGGTTCCGCTGTGGGCGCGGCTCAAGGGGATCACGCAGGAAGTGCTGATCCTGTGGGGCCGTGACGACCGGGTCACCCCGGTGGAGGGCTCGCTCTTCGCGGCCCGGCAGCTCCCCAACGCGGACCTGCGCACCTTCGCCCGCTGCGGCCACTGGGTCATGGTGGAGCGCAAGGACGCCTTCGAGCGTTCGGTGATCGACTTCCTGAACAACGGCCTCTAGCAAGCGGTTTCCCGGGTTCGGGGGTGAGCGGTACTTCCTGGGTGCCGCCCACCCCCGAATTCGTTTTCCCCGATTCGGGCCCGGCGCTAGAGTCCGACCATGACGTGGACAGCCCCCGAGGTCACCCGTTCCCCGCAGCTGCTCGACGGCGACGAGCGCGCCATGCTGCACTCCCTGCTCACCCGTGGCCGCGAGATCCTGCTGTGGAAATGCCAGGGCCTCACCGGCGTTCAACTCGCGACCCGTAGCGTCGACCCGTCCTCCATGTCCCTGCTCGGCCTGATCCGGCACATGACCGAGGTCGAGCGCGGCTGGTTCCGCATGCGCGCGGCCGGCGAGGATCTCGCCTATCTCTACTCCGACGAGATCAATCGCGACGGCGACTTCGACGACACCGACCCCGAGCGCGCCGAAGCCGACTACGCCCGCTTCATCGAGGAACTGGCCTGGTGTGACAAGGCCATCGCCGACCTGTCCCTCGACCACACCGCCGTCCACCCCCGAACCGGCACGAACCTGTCGCTGCGCTGGATCTACCTGCACATGATCGAGGAGTACGGCCGCCACGCCGGCCACGCCGACCTGTTGCGCGAACGCATCGACGGGGCGACCGGCTACCAGTGATCACTCCGCGGCCCGGCGGCGGCCCTCCCGGAAGAACTCGGTGAGGGCTTCCAGGTCGCCGAGTTCGGCGATGGTGCGGGACGCGCCGAAGGACTGGTTCCAGAAGTCGCCGGTGCGCGGCCGCCACGGGCCCACGTAGGCGTAGGGCTCGCCGATCAGGGCGTCGCCGGGCGAGACGCCGTAATTGACTTCGTTGATGTCGATACCCAGATCGAAATGCTCGGGCCACAGCACCGGCGTGCGGTCCGGGGCCAGGGCGCGCAGGGCGGCATCGCCGAGTCCGTAAGCGCTGGTGAGGATCCGGGACTGCCTGGCGTCGACGAACAGGGGCGTGTTCGGGTCGAAGGTGGTGCGGCTCGTGTACACGCCCTCCGGCATCCCGGGTTCGACGCCCGCCGCGGCGGCCAGCTCCGTGATGGTCGAGCCGTCCAGCTTCCCGATCGGCAGGTCGTCGAGCAGCAGGACATCGGCGCGCACCGCGAGTCGCGGCTCCTGCGCGGTGGCGAAGCCGCCGGGCACCGGGATCAGCCGAATCGTCTTGCTGCGCGAGTATTCCGGTCCGGCGAGCAGTTGTTCGGCCACCGCGTGCAGGCTTTCGCGGGTCCGGTGGTAGTCGTCGATGGCAGTCATGCGAGCAAGTCCTCCGGGATGCTGGTCGGGACCTACAGGTCGTGTTCGTGGGCCCAGGCCGCCAGCTGGGTGCGCGAGGTCAGGCCCAGTTTGGTGAGGATGTGCTCGACGTGGGTCTCGGCGGTGCGCACCGAGATGACCAGGTCGGCGGCGATCTTCTTGTTGCTGTGCCCGGCGGCGACCAGCCGGGCCACGTCCTTCTGGCGGCGGGTCAGCACATTGGTCTCCGACAGCGTCGCCGTCGCCGGGCGGACCGGGCGCTTGAGCGCGGGCGGCGCCGTGACCGGTTCCGGCTCCGGCGCGGCGGTGTGGCCGAGCGCGAAGTCGATGGCCTCGCTCAGCGGCAGGCTCGCGCCCGCGCCGAACGCGGTGCGGAAGGCCTCCTCGCCCAGCGCTTCGCGGACCTTGAGCCGCTCCTTCTCGCCGACCGCGACCGTGATGGTGTGCGCCAGCCGGATCGTGCTGCGCTGCAAGGATTCCGCCGCGCCCAGCAGTCGGGCGGCCCGCTCGTGGTCACCGCCCGCCGAGACCGTCCAGGCCAGGCCCTCGAAGGCCGACGACAGCCAGATACAGCGCTCGAACAGGGCCAGCTGCTCGATGGCGCGGCGGTGGAAGTCGGCGGCCGCGTCGAGTTCGCCGCGCCGCCAGTGGTCGATGCCGACCGTCCACAGCGCCAGCCCGCCCAGCAGATGCGAGCCGGAGTCGGTGGTGAGTTCCAGGAACCGCTGGGCCAGTTCGGTGCGGCCGGGCGCCTCCAGGACCATCGCGGCCATGAAAGAGAAGGCGTGCGAGTCCATCTCGATGGCGTGCTGCCCGGTCTCGGCGGCCAGTTCGATGGCGCTGCGGCCCAGTTCCAGGGAGCGTTCCCGGTCGCTGGGGAAGGCCAGCAGCGACCGGTCCAGCGCCATCTCGGCCAGGATGTCGTCGTCGTCGAGGGCGGCGGCCAGTTCCATGCACTCGGCCACCAGCCGCGCCGCCGACTCCTCATCGCCCAGCAGGGCGGCCAGCGACGCCGCCGAGGACAGCGCCTTGGCGCGTTCGGCGGTGCGCTCGGGGTTGCGGCTGAGCGAGTCGGTGAGCCAGCGGTAGCCCTCGGACAGGAACCGGTTGTGCTCCCAGAACGGCCGCAGCACCGTCACCGTGGCCATGGTGCCCAGCGGGTCGTCCTCGAGGCCGGATCGCAGTGCCGCACGCAGATTCGCGTGCTCGCGGCTCAGTTCGCGGAACCAGGCCACGTCGGCGGCGGTCCAGTACGCGGTCTGCCCCTGCATGGCCAGCCGCCGGTAGTGCTCGCGGTGCCGGGCTCGAACCTCCTGCGCCGTACCGCGTTCGGCGAGCCGGTCGGCGGCGAACTGGCGGATCGGCTCCAGCATCGAGTACCGGGCCACATCGCCGTCGAAGCGCAGCATCACCACCGACTTGTCCACCAGCCCGGTGAGCGCCTCGATGAGCGCGCCCGGCGCCAGCTCGCACACCGCCTCCGCGGCGTCGATGTCGAAACCGCCGGCGAATACCGAAAGCTGTTCCCACAGGGTCTGTTCGGCCGCGGTGCACAGGTTGTAGCTCCAGCGGATCGCGCCCTCGATGGTCTGCTGTCGTTGCGGCGCGGTACGCGGGCCGGCGCTGAGCAGCCCGATGGTGTCGTCGAGGCGGTCGAGGATCTGTTCGGGGGTGAACATGCGCAGCCGCAGCGCCGCCAGCTCCAGCGCCAGCGGCATGCCCTCGAGCCGGCGGCAGATCTCGGCCAGCACCTCCCGATTCGCGGGGGTGGCCTCGAAACCCGGATTGGCGGCGGTGGCCCGCTCGATGAACAGTTGCAGCGCGTCGCCGCCGTCCTCGCCCGGGGTGTCGGACACGGTCAGCGGCGGCACCGGCATCACCTGCTCGCCGGGGATGCCGAGCACCTCACGGCTGGTGGCCAGCACCCGCACATCGGGGGTGGTGGCGATGATCCGGCCGACCAGCGCGGCGCACGCCTCGATCAGATGCTCACAGTTGTCCAGAATCAGCAGCAGCCGCTTGTCGGCGAGGAACTCGGTGAGCCGCGGCAGCGGCGCCGTGGATTCGTCACGCAGGTTCAGCGCCTCGGCCACGCTCAGCGTGACCAGGGCGGGATCCTGCACGTCGGCCAGCTCCACCAGCCACACGCCGTCCGGGAAGGCCCGCGCCACCAGGTGCCCGATCTGCCGCGACAGCCGGGTCTTGCCCATGCCGCCGGGACCCAGCAGGGTCAGCACCCGGGTGGTCGGCAGCAGCCGCTTCGCGGTAGCCAGTTCTTCGCGACGGCCGACGAATGAAGTGACCTCTTCAGGGAGGTTTCCATTGACACGCCGCGCCATGGCGTCCAACCTATGTGATTTGCCGCATTCAGTGCCAGCAGGCTCGCATAAACCCTGCTCGCGGGCGCCCCGGGTGTGCGCGGCGATACACTCGACCGGGTGCCGAACAGCAGCCGCCGCGCCCGCCTCGCCGACGTCCACGACCTGGCCGGGGCCATGCCGCACGTCACCGTCGAGCACGGGCCCGCGGGCAATGCGGTCTATCAGGTGGGCCGCAAGTCCTTCGTCTACTTCCGCACCCCGCGCCCGGACGCCGCCGATCCGGAGACCGGGGAACGCTACGACGACGTCATCATCATCTGGGTGCCGTCCGAGGACGACAAACTGGCCCTGACCCAGGACCCGGGCTCACCGTTCTTCACCACGCCGCACTTCCGCGGACACCTGTCGGTTCTGGTGCGCGGCAGCCGAATTCCCGAACTGACCCTGGGCGAGCTCACCGAAGTCGTGCAGGACGCCTGGCTTTCGCGCGCCTCGGCCACCCGAGCCCGCACGTGGCTGGCCGAGAACGGGCCCGCCGCTCACGGGTGAGCGGACGGTTCCGCGCCGTTCGGCCGGGTCAGCGCCGCGCGCAGGCTGTCGATCAGGACGGCCTGCGCCGCACGGCCTTCCGGGGTCGGTGTCAGCGGGTAGACGTGCACCAGATCCGCGGCCTCGTGATAGTCGACCGCCACGCCCGCGGCCCGGGCCTTGCCGACCAGCAGCCGAGTGTCCGGCATCAGGATGTCGCGGGTGCCGCAGAACACGGTCAGCGGCCCGAGCCCGGTGAAGTCCGCGAACAGCGGGCTGACCTTCGGGTCGGTGATCGGCAGCGATCCGCTCCAGCGTTCGCCGAGCACCAGGCCGCCGGGGCGGCCCAGCCACGGGTCGCTCGGCTGCACCTCGGCGATCTCCGGATTGCTCAGTGACAGGTCCAGCGCGGGGGAGATCAGCGCCGTGCGCGGCAGTCGCACCTCGTGCTCGTCGCGCAGCAGCAGGGCGGTGGACAGCGCGATCTGCCCGCCCGCCGAATCACCGGCGAGGCACACCTCGCCGTAGCGGGCCCGGTTGGCCAGCACCAGCTCCGCGAAGGCCGGGATCACCCGATCGGCGGTGCCGAAGGGGATCAATGGGTAGATGGGAAGGGTGACAGTGGTTTCCGCGCGGGCCGCGATCGCCGCGGCCAGCCGCCAGTGCTGCGGCGCGATCTCGTTCACCCAGCCCCCGCCGTGCGCGTAGACGATATTGCCGCGGGCGCGACCGGACCGCGGCGTCAGCGTGTAGACGGGCCGGACCGAATCGTGCAGCACCGAGACCTCGACATCGGAGCGCAGGCGGCGCGGCGGGCCGTAGGGCAGCGGCCGCAGCGTGCGCTCCCGGATGCGTTCGCGCGCGCCCGCCGCGGTGATGAACGGGCGATTGGCGCGCGTGACCCGCAGATACCAGGGCACGATCCGGCTGAGCAGGCTGGGCATTCGCGCCTCCGGGGTTGCTGGGGTGCCCACACCGCGTCGTGTGGCCGCTCCCGCCGACGATACCGAAACCCCGGCGCGGCCTATCCGTTCTCGACGACAGCGCCGGTCAGGAACGCGGACATGGCCGCGGATGTCATGCGGGGCTGGATCGACGAGGGGACACGCTATTTCGTGCGGCGCGGCCTCGGCGACGCCGATGCCCGGGAGCTGATGGTGGCCGTGTTGTGCGCCCTGGAAGGCGCGTTCGTGCTCAGCCGGACCCTGCGCTCCACCGAGCCGCTGCTGGCCGCGGGACAGGCGATGGCAGCGCGTGTGAACCAGTTGCTTGACATCAACATTGGTTGAGGTTGGAGGGTGGGGTCATGTCGACCGAAACCACCCTCGCCGTCACGCCCTTCGATGACACCACCGTCGAGACCCTCGCGCGGTCGCTGTCGCACGCGGTCGTCGTCGGGATCGGCGAGTCCACCCGCTTCGCCCACGAGACCTTCGCCGTGCGCGACGCGCTCTTCCGGAATCTGGTCGAGCGCCACGGTTTCCGCACCCTGGCCGTGCAGGACAGCGCCGATGTCGCCGCGACCCTGGACGCGTATGTCCGCACCGGAGCGGGTACCGCCGTCTCCGCCCTCGACCTGGCCTGGCGGCCTTGGCGCACAGCGGAAATGGCGGCGGCCCTGACCTGGATCCGGGCCTTCAACCAGGCCCACCCCGGCGATCAGGTCGCCATCATCGGTGTCAAACCGGCGCAGGCCAAGCCCGAGGACTACGACTCCGTCCTCGACGCGGTCCGGGCCCACGCGCCGGGACGCGCCGCCGAGCTGGCCGCGCACCTGGACCCCATCCGCACCGCGCACACTCTCGACGAACACGTCCAGCGCGCCCGCGGCGTCCACCCCGGCCGACCCTTCCTCGAGCACGCCCGCGACGCCTCGGCGCTGGTGGCGTCGATCCCCGCACTCGGCGAGACCGCCCGCGCCCGAATGGCTTTGATCGAGGAATTCCATCGGCACAGCGTCGCGGGCCGGGGAAGTCTCGCCGGCGACGGCGCGCGGTGGGCGGCCACGATCATCGGCCACCATCAGCGCACCGGATCGCGCACCGTGTATTGGGACGGCATCGCGCACGTCTCCGCCGGGGCCGCCGCCATCGGGCTCGCGGCGGGGCAGGAGGCGACGGCCGGTGTCGGCAGCGTGCTGCGCGAACACTTCGGCCGTGACTACGCCGCGGTCGCGATCGGATTCCACCACGGCGATGTCGGCGTGGCCCAGATCCCGGCTCCGGCACCGGATTTCCTGGACGCGCGCCTCGGCGCGGCGCGCCCGGACCGGCTGTGGCGGGACCTGCGCACCGACCCGATCCTGGGCCCGGCCAAGCTTCGCGTGATCAGCGGCGTGTACGACCCCGTCCGGGATGCCGACGAGCACTTGGCGGTTCACGATCTACCGGAGGCCTTCGATGTCCTCGTGCACCTGCGTGCGGTGACCGCGGTCCGGTGGCTGCCCTGAGCCCGGTACCCGGGGTCGCCGGTACGGCGGCGGTTGGGGTGAGGCCGAATTCGCGTGCGGGGCGGGCGCCGCGCCGGTGTCGGTACGCGCCGCGAGCGGGTTCGCATACGCTGCGCCGGTGAGTGCAGACCTTGGGGATGACTTCCGGCAGCCGTCGGAAGAGCAACGGCGGCAACGCGATGCGGAGGCGAACGAGTGGTGGGCGCGCAATTACGGTCGGCGAGTGGAGCTGGGCGGCTTCGGTGAAGCCCTCTCGGCGCTGCTGGCCACCGAGCTCACGGACTGGTCGTGGGCCGAGATCGACGAGGTCTATACGAAATTGGCCTGGGAGTCGACCCGCGACGACGCGGCCGGGCTGGTCTTCGCGGCCGTGGACGGCGCGGAACTCGTCGCCGTCGAGACCCGGCGGGTGGCCACCGCGCCGGGGTTCGGGTACGGGGAGTTCGCACAGCTGGTGCTGTCGTTTCCGTGCGGGTCGGCCGTCGTCGATCACGTGTTCACCACCGCGCTGGCCGACTGCGTCGAAGTCCTGGGCGAACCGGACCTGGTCGGTGGCCCTGGCGCACAGGCGATGTGGTGGCGCGGCGGGGAGATCGTGACGCTGGGCCGGTCGATCCGGCCGATCGAGGTGAGCCTGCGGATCGAACCGCGCGGCCCCCGCGAGACCGAGCGGGAGTTCGACTGGGAATACCACGAGGACCACTGGCCGGGGGAGTGCTGGCTGGCGTGGCCGGACGAGTCGCGCGCCTGGGACATCGGGGCGCTGGGCGACAAGGAGCCCGACGCGGCCACCCTCGAGGAGCTCGAGGACCACATCGACCGCCTGTTCCTGTCGCTGACCGTGGACCTGCCGGTCCTGCATCCCCTTGTCCCGCACGTGATCTGGGTGATCACCCTGGCCGATCGCCCGCACTGGATCGCGCAGGGCTTCTTCGCCGCCAACGCCCTGTCCCGGCTCGAGGTCCGCGAGGATGACCACGCGCGCGGGCGGATGTACAACCACGGCGTCGGCGCGGCCCGGCAGATGGCGGCCGAGACCAAGGCCGCGATCCGCCGCTCGGGCGTGAAGTACCCGTCGGACTTGCGTTTTCAGGCGTGGGTGTCCCCGGCGAAGCCGGCCTTGCAGGCGTTCCGGTTGGGGCTGCGCTGGGACGAGCACCGGCCGGACGACGACTGAGGGCTAGCCGACCGCGGGAATGTCGGTCAGCAGGTGGCTCATCCGATCCCGCTTGGTGGTCAGATAGTGCACATTGTGCTCGGTCGGCTGGGTCTGCAGCGGGATCCGGGCGTGCACCGCGACCCCGTGGGCGGCCAACCCGGACTGCTTGGCCGGGTTGTTGCTCAGCAGCCGAACCGAATTCACGCCCAGATCACGCAGGATGTGGGCGGCCGCGCGGTAGTCGCGGGCGTCGATGGGCAGGCCGAGCCGGACATTGGCGTCCACGGTGTCGGCCCCGCCGTCCTGCAGTTCGTAGGCGCGCAGCTTGTTGAGCAGCCCGATGCCCCGGCCCTCCTGACCGCGCAGGTAGACCACGACCCCGCGGCCCGCGGCCGCCACCGCCTCCAGCGCGGCGTCGAGCTGTTCGCCGCAGTCGCAGCGCAGCGACCCGAAGGCGTCACCGGTCAGGCATTCGGAATGCACGCGCGCCAGCGCGTTCTCGCCCGACGGGTCGCCCAGGACCAGCGCCAGGTGCTCGGCGCCGGTGTGCGCGTCGGCGTAGCCGTAGACCCGGAAATCGCCGAAGCGGGTGGGCAGCCGGGTCTCGACCTCGCGGGAGATGCCGTGCTCCAACCGCTTCCGGTACTCGATCAGGTCGGCGATGGAGACCAACGGAATGTCCCACTCCTTGGCCAGGATCAGCAGATCGGGGAGCCGGGCCATACCGCCGTCATCGTTGACCACCTCGGCGATGACGCCCGCGGGCCGCAGCCCGGCCAGGCGCATGAGATCGACGGCGGCCTCGGTGTGGCCGGGACGGCCCAGCACGCCACGGTCGTTGGCGCGCAACGGGAACACGTGGCCCGGGCGGGAGAGCTGTTCGGCGGTGGTGCGCGGGTCGGCCAGCAGGCGCATGGTGTGCGCGCGGTCGGCCGCGGAGATGCCGGTGCTGACACCGGTGACGGCGTCCACGGAGACGGTGTACGCGGTGCCCTTGGGGTCCTCGTTGACCGCGGTCATGGGCGGCAGTCCGAGCCGGTCGCAGTCCTCGCCGGTCATGGGTACGCAGATGACGCCGCTGGTGTGCCGCACCAGGAACGCGATGTTCGCCGCGGTCGCGTGCTCGGCGGCCAGGATCAGGTCGCCCTCGTTCTCGCGGTTCTCGTCGTCCACGACCAGCACCATGCCGCCGCGGGCCACCGCCGCCACCGCGCTCTCGATGGAGTCCAGTGCACCGGTCATCGTCGACCAACCTCTCCGGCCGCACGAACGAGGGTTTGCGGAACTTGGGCTAGCGGCCTATTACCAATAGAAATATGACTGGCGGAGAACATCGAGGTCAGGTCTCGGTGAGCGGTCACGAAAAAAGGCCCGGAAGCGTATCGCTCCCGGGCCTTTCCCTTCAATCAGGCCCTGCGGTCAGTGCCGATCCGGCTCTGCGGTCAGTGCGCGGCACCACCCGTCGCCGGGGTTCGGCCGTGCTTCATGACGAGCGCTCCGACCAGCGCCACCGCCGCGGAGGCGGCCACGAAGTAGAAGCCCAGCTCGTAACCCTTGTCGGCGTACAGCATCGGGATCTCCTTGGTGACCGGCGGCGCACCCGTCACCGACACCACCGCCTTGACCGGGTTGGCGGTCAGGAACGCCGTGGCCACCGCCAGACCGATGGCCGCGCCCATGGCCTGCATGACGCCCAGCATGCCCGCGCTGATGCCCTGCTGTTGCGCCGGAACGCCTTCCACGATGAGGTTCGGCGTGGACGCGTAGTAGAACGCGAACGCGATGCCGTACACCGCGCTGATCAGCGAGATCATCTGCCAGCCGTGCGAGAGCGCCGCGAAGGCCAGACCGCTGCCGACGAAGATGGTCAGCGCCGTCACCAGGGGCCAGCGGGCGCCCGAGCGCCGGATCCACAGACCGCCGACGAAGCCGAAGAGCATGGCGAGCAAGGACTGCGCGAGGGTCACGTGGGTGGCGAACTTCAGCAGCGTGAAGTTGTCGCCGTAGGAGTAGCCGGGCTCGAGGTCCACCTTGACCATGTCCGGGGGCAGATGCGAGTACACCATCTCCGGCGGCACCTGCGAGTTCACCATCTCCGGCGTCACCTGGGCGTTGACCTTGTCGGTCAACTGCTGCTTCAGCGCCGCCGGCAGCTCCATGCCCGGGGGCATGGCGGCCTTGGCCTGCGCCTCGGCCTGGGCCAGGCCCTGGGCTCGCGCCTGGGTCAGCGCCTGCGCCTGTGCCTGCGCCAGCGCGCCCTGCTTCACCTGCTCCCAGGTGGCGTCCTTGACCTGCGAGACCACCTCCGACGAGGGCGGCGACTGGGTCATGTAACCGGTTGCGTAGGACTGGAATCCGATCATGAACGAGGCCAGCAGACCGATGAACAGCACCACGCTGACGCGCGGGTTGAACAGCAGCTTCATGTCCATGATGGGGTTCTTGGCCCGCATCTCCACGATCGGGAACAGGGCCAGCAGCACCAGGCCGCCGATCAGCCACACCAGGGTGGACGGCTTGCTCCAGCCCCAGTCCTGGCCCTTGTCCAGGTACAGCAGGGTCAGGGTGGCGCCCGCGCCGAGCAGCACCGCGCCGATGATGTCCAGGCGCTGCGGGGTGCGCAGCTTCGACTCCGGGACGAACAGGATCAGCAGCGGGGTCATCACCAGGGTGAAGATGAACAGGAACCAGAACAGTCCGCGCCAGCTGGTGTGATCGGTGATGTAGCCGCCGATCAGCGGGCCGGCGAGCGCCGAGACGCCCAGACCGGTGGAGGCGATGCCGAGGCCGATGGGCACCATGCGGCGCGGCATCAGGTCACGGATCAGGCCGTAGGACACGACGGTCGTCGCGATGGCCGTGGCCTCCAGTGCGCGGCCCACCAGGAAGACCGCCCAGTTGCTGGTGACCGCGCACATGATCGTGCCGATCAGGAACAGCAGGCCGCAGACCAGGAACATCCGCTTCTTGCCGTAGATGTCGCTGAGCTTGCCGATCAGCGGCGACACGGCGGCGCCGAAGATGCCGAAGACGATGATGGACCAGTTGATGTTCGCCCCCTGATCGGGGAACGACGGCGCGATCTGGCGCAACGCCGAGGCGACCATGACGTACTGCATCGGGGAGACCTCGGTGAACAGCACGATGATCGCGAGGACCGACCAGATCCTCAGATTTGACGCGCCGTCGAGACGACCCGAGTCGTCAGGCGCAGTTCCGGGCGGCACCGCGGTGTCGACGGAGGTGGACATAGTGCGTCCTCCAGGGTGGGTAGTAACACGATCCTGTGAACCGTGTCACGCCCGGAGAGTGCTGCCCATCACAAAGTCCGGTCAGTGGGAATTACCGGAATTCTATTTCTTCGCGGTCTTCCGGCGGCTACGCTGCCTCGCCAATTTGTCCAAATCTGACAGCAAGTCCTCTGCGAATTCCTTCTCCGCCTCGTAATGCTTGACGCACCACCGCAAGACCGCGCTCGGGTAGGCCCAGTCCGGATTCACGTCCGCGCCCTCGGCGTCGGCCTGTGCCCGGCGGCGCATGGTCTCGGTGTATTCGATGTGCTGGTGCAGGATCTCGCGCATCCGGTCCGGCTCGGCCAGATGACCGAGCCAAGCCCGCAGCATCACACTGTGTTTGAGCACCGGGGCCTCGACGGGGGAGTGGTTGACCCACTCCGACGCGGCCTCGCGCCCGGCCTCGGTGATGGCGTACATGCGCTTGCCGCGCATGCCGTCCTCGGAGACCACGGTCCGCGACACCGCGTACCCGTGCTTCTCCAAACGCTTGAGCTCGGCGTAGATCTGGGAGAACGAGGGGCTCCAGTAGAAGAACTGAAGACTCCAGTCGGCCCATTTCTTGAGGTCGTATCCGGAGAGTTCCTCGGCATGCGAGAGCATTCCGAGCACCGCCCACGCGGTCGTGGGCAGGTCCGGAATCGCCCGCGCCTCCGCGGACGGCACGCCATCGATCATCATCGAACTGTATCGCCCCGGCATCTGCCCGCTCCGATCAACGCCAGTGCGCACGACGCGGGAACAGGGTGCGCCCGGCCTCGTGCGCGACCTCGAGCACGACGCGGGCCAGCCGGTCGTAGCTCATGCCCTCGGCACGGCCCGACAGCGACAGTGCGGCGGGCGCGGTGCCCCGGCCCCGCAGCGGCGCGGCGACACAGGCGATTCCGGCGATGGCCTCCTCGCGATCGATGGCCACGCCCTGGCGCAGGCGGATCTGCTGCAGCTCGCGGGTCAGCGCCTCGGGCTCGCAGATGGTGCGCGGGGTCAGGCGCGGCAGGCGGGTGCGCAGCGCGGCCTCGGCGATGTTCGGCTCCAGACAGGCCAGCATGGCCTTGCCGAGAGCGGTTGCGTGCGCGGGCATCCGGCCGCCCAGCCGGGTGGGCAGGCTCGCGGCGAAGCGGCCGCCGGCCTTGTCCAGGTAGACCACGTCGCGGCCGTCGAGCACGGCCAGGTGGCCGACCATGCCGGTGCGCTGGCTCAGCTCGTGCAGCAGCGGGGAGACCGCGTCGCGGATCTCGTTGTGGTCGGCGGTCAGGCCGCCCAGCTCGAGGGCGCGCATGCCCAGCCGGTAGCCGCCGGAGGTGTGGGCCAGCCAGCGCAGCTTGATCATCTGGTCCAGGATCCGGTGCACGGTGGACCGCGGCAGCCCGGTGCGCTCGACCAGACCGAGCAGCGTGAGGGTGGGGGTGGAGGCGTCGAAGGCGTCCAGGATCAGCGTCATCCGCTCGATCATCGAGACGGGGACTTCGGCACTCGCGCGAGATTCCTTGGCGCGCATGGGGTTGTGGGGGTGTCGAGTCTCCGCGGGCGGCAGCATGGCGATGGTCATATGTACCTCCGTTGGTTCATATCCGGGCTGGGTGTATCGGATGGGGCTATTCCGATTAGGCATGTACCTAGCTCGGAGCTTGTGCTACCCATCACAGTGCCGCACGCCACAACCTGCGGAATCGGGAGAACTACGTAAAACCTACGGATCCGTGTCCCGATCACCGAACCAGTGTGTTGACGCCTCCTGCTCACGACCTGCTGTCATGACTGCTAGCTATATTTCGGATCGAAATAAGGAGGAGCCGGTGCTCGATCAGACCCCGGCCATCGACGCGACGGCCTTCAAGACCGTCCTCGGGCGCTTCTGCTCGGGGGTCACCGTGATCACCGCCCTCGACGAGGACGAGCCGCTCGGCTTCGCCTGCCAGTCGTTCGCATCGCTGTCCATCGACCCGCCGCTGGTGAGTTTCTTCCCGGCGCGGACCTCGAGCACCTGGCCGCGCATCCGCGACATCGGGCGGTTCTGTGTCAACATCCTGGCCGACGATCAGGCCGAGCTCTGTCGGCAGCTGGGCCGCCCTGGCCCGGACAAGTTCGCGGGCGTCGAGTGGGCCCCCTCGGAGAACGGTTCGCCCTTGCTGGCCGGGGCCATGGCCTCGATCGACTGCGAGCTCTACGACGAGGCCGACGGCGGCGACCACACCATCGTCATCGGACGCGTGACCTGCTTGAATGAACATTCCGAAGCCAAGCCGCTGCTGTTCTACCGCGCCGCGTTCGGTCGTCTCGAGCATCCGTAAACGGGCCCGTCTCGACTATCAGTAGTCACCGCCCGGCCAGTGAGACTGCGCTGTCGCCGCCGTCACACCGGCCGCAACCATCGAAGCAAGGCAAAGGGAGAGGAATTCACATGACCACCACGGACAGTGAGGTGCGAGTCATCGATGCCGGGAAGCCCCCGACTCGATTCGCGCGCGGCTGGCACTGCCTGGGCCTGGCCGACTCCTTCCGCGACGGAAAGCCGCACACCGTCAAGGCTTTCGGTACCGAGCTCGTCGTGTTCGCGACCGAGAGCGGCGACCTCAACGTGCTCAACGCCTACTGCCCCCACATGGGCGGCAACCTGGCCGACGGCACCGTCAAGGGCGACTCCATCGCGTGCCCGTTCCACGACTGGCGCTGGAACGGCAAGGGCAAGTGCACCGGCATCCCCTACGCGCGCCGCGTGCCCCCGCTGGCCCGCACCAAGGCGTGGCCGACCATGGTCGAGAACAAGCAGCTGTTCGTCTGGAACGACCCGGAGAACAAGCAGCCGCCCGCCGAGCTGGCCATCCCGCACATCGACGTCGACGACCAGTGGACCGACTGGACCTGGAACTCGATGATCGTCGACGCCAACTGCCGCGAGGTCGTCGACAACGTCGTGGACATGGCGCACTTCTTCTACGTGCACTACGGCTTCCCGACCTTCTTCAAGAACGTCTTCGAGGGCCACACCGCCAGCCAGTACATGACCTCCGTCTCGCGTGAGGACATGATGGGCGAGACCGCCAAGGCGCTGGGCGGCAAGAACGTGCTGCAGTCGGAGGCCTCCTACTACGGGCCGTCCTACATGATCGACTACCTCAAGAGCGAGAGCCCCAACGGTCTCGTGGTCGAGGGCTACCTGATCAACTGCCACTACCCGATCAACGAGAACCAGTTCGTGCTGCAGTACGGCGCGATCGCCAAGAAGCCCGAGGGCGTCCCGGCCGAGCAGGCCGCGGAGATCGCCGCCAAGTTCGTCGGCGGCCTGGGCAAGGGCTTCGAGCAGGACGCGGCCATCTGGAAGCGCAAGTCGCGGATCAACAACCCGCTGCTGTGCGAGGAGGACGGGCCGGTCTACCAGCTGCGTCGCTGGTACGAGCAGTTCTACGTGGACGTCGCCGACATCGCGGACGAGATGACCGACCGCTTCGAGTTCGAGGTGGACACCACCCGCGCGGTCACCGCGTGGGAGGCCGAGGTCGCCGACAACATCGCCAAGCGCGACGCCGCCGTGGCGGGCCACGCATCCGGCACCGGCGCCTGAGAGGCATTGCCATGGACAAGGTTTCGTGCCGGTCCTGCGGGACCTGCGTGCAGGTCGAGAAGTTCAGCGATCAGCACACCAGCGTGCAGTGGAACAAGGAAGCGCAGGCCGCCTGCACGGAACTCGAGCGGACCGGGTTGCGTTCGCATACCTGCCGTGAGCTGCGGGCCAGCATCGACGAGGCGGTCGCCTCGGGTGCGCTGACGGTCAGCACGCGGGATGCGGACGTCCGCACCCGTGGGCGAACTCGGGCCTGAGTAGGGTGCCGGCCCGCCGCGGGCCGGCCTCCTCTGGGTGGGCCTTCCGACATCGTCGGCGGTCGGCCCCGGTTATCTGATACCCGCGGGGACGGGTTCGAAACGAACAGCACAGGAATGGAACTGGTGGAACGGATGACGGTCACAGACTTCGAGGTAGACGAGGCCGTGGCGACCGCTCAGGTGAGCGGGATCACATCGGCGACGATCGTGCGCGTGGTGCGCGAGACCGCCGACGCGGTGTCGCTCGAGCTCGTTCCCGACGCCGCGCACGCCGAACGGTTCTCCTACCGTCCGGGCCAGTTCCTCACCCTGCGCATCCCCAGCGACCTGACCGGCTCGGTCAGCCGCTGCTACTCGCTGTCGAGCGCCCCGCACGAGGGTGGCCCGCTGAAGGTCACCGTCAAGCGGACCGTCGACGGCTACGGCTCGAACTGGCTGTGCGACAACGCCGCCGAGGGCCTGGCCCTGGACGTGCTGCCGCCCGCCGGCATCTTCACCCCCGACTCGCTCGACACCGACCTGCTGCTGTTCGCCGGCGGCAGCGGCATCACCCCGGTGCTGTCCATCCTGAAATCCGTGCTGGCGCAAGGCGCCGGCCACTGCACGCTGATCTACGCCAACCAGCACGAGAATTCGGTGATCTTCGCCGAGGAGCTCGCGGAACTGGCTGCCGCGCACCCGGATCGGCTGCTGGTGCTGCACTGGCTGCAGTCCGTGCAGGGCCTGCCGAGCGTGGCCACCCTGGCCTCCTTGGCGCGGCCGTGGGCGGGCCGGGAGGTCTTCGTCTGTGGTCCCGGCCCGTTCATGGACGCGGTCGCCGCCGCCATGACCGAGCTGGGCGCGGACCGCAAGCGCGTGCACGCCGAGAAGTTCGTCTCGCTGTCGGGCAACCCGTTCGAGATCGACACCGCCGCGAGCGAGGTCGTGATCGACGCCGGCGACGCCGCGACCGTGCAGGTCGAACTCGACGGCGAGAACCACGAAATGCCGTGGCCGCGCCGGCAGACCCTGCTCGACACCATGCTCGCCAAGGGACTGGACGCCCCGTACTCGTGCAAGGAAGGCGCGTGCAGCGCCTGCGTGTGCCGCGTCCTGACCGGCGAGGTCACCATGCGCCGCAACGAGATTCTGGAGGAGGAGGACATCGCCGACGGCTATGTGCTCGCCTGCCAGGCCGTTCCGGTCACCGACGACGTCACCGTCACCTATTCCTGATATCCCGAATCTCCCGAGGAGTATCACCATGGCTGCCTTCGCCTCGCTCGGCTACGTGCGCGCCCACATCGCCGATGTGGACGCCTGGCGCGCGTTCGCCTTCGACACCATCGGCTTCGCCGAGGGCACCGGCCCCAACCCGGACTCGATCTACCTGCGCGTCGACGAGCACACATACCGCCTGGAACTGGTCCCCGGCGACCGCGACGCGGTCATCGCCGTCGGCTGGCAGGTCGCCGACCGGCGCTCGCTGAACCTGGTGCGCGAGATCCTGGAGCAGGCCAAGGTCGAGGTCACCGAGCTGTCGGTGGCCGAGGCCGTGAACCGGCACGTCGAGGAGGCCATCTCCTTCGTGGACCCGTCCGGCTTCACCGTCGAGGTCTTCCACGGCCCGCTGCTGGACCACAGCCCGGTGGTCGGCAAGTTCGGCAACCGCTTCGTCACCGGCGATCTGGGCCTGGGCCACGTGGTGCTGCCGGTGCGCGACATCGAGGAAGCGCGCCAGTTCTACACCGACGTCCTGGGATTCGCCTCGCGCGGCTCGTTCCGGGTCGGCCCGCCCGAGCACCCGATCTGGATCCGCTTCATGGGCGTCAACGCCCGGCACCACAGCCTGGCGCTGATCCCCGGCTCGCGCCCGGACGGCCCCGGCATCGTGCACGTCATGATCGAGGTCGACTCGCTCGACGATGTCGGCCGTGCCCTGGACCGCGTCAACAAGGCGGGCTACCACCTGTCCTCCACGCTGGGCCGCCACACCAACGACAAGATGATCTCGTTCTACGTGCGCACCCCCGGCAACTGGGATCTCGAATTCGGTTGCGAGGGCATGCTCGTCGGCGACGACTACGTGGCCGAGGAGATGACCGCCGACAGCTACTGGGGTCACGAATGGGCCCGCGGCTAGGACAGTGAGATCGCGGTCGGCACCCTGACCCGAGGCTAGGACGAAACATGCGCGCGGTAGTCATGCGGAACCGGAAGCTCGTCGTCGACGAGATTCCGGAACCGGTGCCCGGACCGGGTCAGGTGCTGGTCGAGACCATCGCCTGCGGGATCTGCGGGTCCGACAAGCAGGCCCTCGACTACACCGACGAGTTCCTGCAGGCCTCGCGCGACAGCGGGGTGCCGACCTTCCTGTTCGACCCGTGCCGGGATCTGGTGCTGGGCCACGAACTGTCCGCCCGCGTCATCGGCGCGGGACCGGACACGCCGTTCGTCGAGGGGCAGGCCGTGGTCGCGCTGCCCTGGGCGCTCGACCGCGCGGGCGGCATCCACGGCATCGGCTACTCCAACGAATTCCCCGGCGGGTTCGGTGAGCGGATGGTGTTGCAGGCCATGGCGCTCGAACCGATTCCCGGCCATGTGCCCCCGCACGTCGCCGCCCTCACCGAACCCCTCGCGGTCGGCTTCGGCAATGTCGCCCGCACCGGGATCGGGCCGGACGGCACCGGCATCGTGATCGGTTGCGGCCCCGTCGGTCTGGGCGCGGTGGCCGCGCTGGCCGAACGCGGCGTCGCCCCCATCGTCGCCTCGGATCCCTCGAAACTGCGCCGCGAGGCCGCGCTGCGGATGGGTGCGCACCGCGTGGTGGACCCGGGCGCCGAGGATCCGGTGGAGGTCTGGCAGGAGCTGGCCATGCCCGGCCAGAAACTGCACGTGTGGGTCTGCGCCTCGGTGACCGGCCTGCTCAACGACCTCCTGTACAAGGTGCCGCGCGAGACCGCGATCCTGCAGATCGGCGCGGTCATGACCGACGACGTCATCCGGCCCGTCGTCGGCCTCTACAAGGACATCTCGCTGCAGATGTGCATGGTCTACCCGCAGGAGGAGTACGCGAAGACCCTGCGCCGCATCGCCGACGGCACCGTGGACGCCGCCTCGCTGATCACCGATCAGGTGGGGCTGGACGGGGTCGCCGACGCGATCGAGGCACTGCGCGATCCCGACGACCACATCCAGATCCTGGTCCGCCCTCAGTGGTGAGCCCGCACCAAGCGGCAGAAGTCGACGGGCGCGAGTCCGTCCGTGCGCTGCCAGAGCGCGGCGTCGACGGTGTCCCGTTGCGAGATGTGTTCGGCGACCGTGAATCCGTGCGCGTTCAGCAGGGCCGTCACCGACTCGGGGGAGAAGTGGCTGAGCATGGGCTCGCCCTGCTGCGCGGAGGCCAGGCGGGCGAATTGCGCGAACACCCGGCCGGATTCGTCCTGTAGTTCCTCCGGGAGCGCGTATTCCATGACCAGTTCGGTGCCGGGCGCGAGACCGGACAGGGTGTCCAGGGTGGCGGCGATCGCCGGTCCGGTCAGGTACATGGTGACGCCCAGCCAGCTCACCAGGGCGGGGCGATCGGGGTCGAAGCCGTGGGCCTTCAGCTGGGCGGTCAGATCGCCGCGCTCGAAGTCGACGCCGACGAATTCCGCCGCCGTCGTATCGAATCCGGCGTCGGCCAGCAGCTCCCGCTTCCATGCCTGCGTGGCCGGATGGTCCACCTCGTAGACGGCGACCCGCCCGGCCGGCTCGGCCCGCCAGGCGAAGGTGTCGAAACCCGCGCCGAGGATCACGTACTGCTCGAAACCGCCTGTCGCCAGCCGGGTCTCGGTGTAGTGCGCACGGGCGCTGACCTGGGATCGGCTGCCGCTGAGGACCGGGTGATCACCGGATTCGCGATGGTAGGCCAGCAGTTCGGCGGCACGGTCGCCCAGCAGTGTCGCGGCCACGGTGTCATGGAACAGATGCGGCGGGTGATCCACGACCAGATGCGCGGCGCGCGCCGCGGCCGCGATCATCGCGGTCCGGCTCGGGCCCTTGTCGCTCGGTGCGCCGTCGTCCATCGAATTCTCCCATCATCCGGAATTCGGCAATTGCCGTGAGATCCGATGGTAGACAGGAGAATTCGATTCCGCTTTCACCATATCACAAGAAAATAACGTCCCGGTGGCGGTTGATCGTCATCGGATCATCGATCCGTGAAGGTGATCCGGACGGTCACCGGATCGCTCTCCAAAGCGGCGAACATGCCGCGCGCCAGTGGCGCCAGCAGCGGATGTGGGGCGAAGCCGCGGGTGCGCGCCACCACATCGTCGTCGGGGAGCAGCGCGGCGGTGCCGCTGCGCCAGCGATCACCCTGGCGGACCCGGACATTCGGGTTCGCGGAGATGTTCAGACCCCAACCCGAGCGCAGGCCGTGCTGGCAGATGGCCCACGCGCCCTCGTCGTCGAACAGCAGTGACACCGGGACCCGGCGCGGCTGCCCGGACTTACGGCCGACGGTCTCGATCTCGCTGGCGAAGGCGGTGCGGATGCCGATCCGGTCCAGTGCCCGGACCGCCGGGTTCATGACGTGGCGGCCCATGGCGCGCTCGACGCGGAACTTGCGGGCGGCGCGGTCGGCGGCGGTGCGCGGGGCGGCGGACCGCTTGCTGCGGAAGGCGTCGAAACCGTTGCGGCGCAGCATGGTCACCGCGGTGCGCCACGGCGAGCGGTCCGGATCGGGGGCGCTGCCCGCGCCCAGCAGATGCAGCTGGTCGGTGTGCCATTGCAGGTCCAGCGCGCCGTCGAAGGACTTGAGCCCGCCGTTGGCCGCCAGCCGCGGCGGCAGGCCCAGCGTGATCGCTGGGGAACGCAGCGCGGCGGTGCGCGCGCTGAGCAGATCGGCCGCGGCGGTGGGGATCACGGCGGTCGGGCGGCCCAGGCCGATCACATCGCAGGTGCCCTCCGCCAAGGCCTCGGACATGGCCGCGCGGGAGCGGAACCCGCCGGTCACCGCGATCGGCACCGAGCCGGCCGCCTGCCGGGCGGTCTCGGCGTAGTCGAGGAAGTAGGCCTCGCGGGCCCGGGTGCTCGCCGACGCGGTGCGCGGACGATCGAGCATGGCGGGGGATTCGTAACTGCCGCCGCTGATCTCGATGAGGTCCACCGCTTCGGCGGACAGCCGTTCGATGACCGCGCGCGACTCGTCCTCGGTGAAACCGCCGCGCTGGAAGTCGGCCGAGTTCAGCTTGATGCCCAGCCCCAACCCGGGGCTCACCGCGGCCCGGATGCCGCGCACCACCTCGAGCACGAAACGGCGGCGGCGTTCGGCGTCGCCGCCCCAGCCGTCGGTGCGCTGGTTGGACAGCGGAGACAGGAACTGGGACACCAGATAGCCGTGCGCACCGTGGATCTGCACGCCGTCGAATCCGGCGGCCTCGGCGACGCGGGCGGCGGCGCCGAAGCGGGCGATGATGTCGAGGATCTCGTCCTCGGTCAGCGCGCGCGGCGCGGGCATGCCCGGAATGCCCATGGCGATGGCCGACGGCGCGACCGCGCGCGTCCGGGTGACGATCGGATTGGCCTGCCGGCCAGGATGATTCAGCTGCACCCAGACCCGCGCGCCGCCGTCCTTGGCGACGTCGGCCCAGCGGGTGAGCGCGGCCAGGTGGCGGTCGTCCTCCATGGCCACATTGCCGGGTTCGCCGCAGTGTCGCCGGTCGACCATGACATTGCCGGTGACGATCAGGCCGTAGCCGCCGCGACTCCACTGCTCGTAGAGGCGTTCCAGGCGCGCGTCGGGGGCATTGTCGCCATTCGCCAGACCCTCGCTCAGGGCCGACTTCATAATGCGATTGGGTAGCACCTGACCGCTGGTCAATCGCAGCGGATCGTGCAGGGTCGGCTGTGCGGTTGCCGGCGGCATGGGTGTCCCGATTCCTCGTGGAAGTGGTGGCAAGCGGACTACACTTGGGTAGACCAATCGGTATATCCGACACGGTAGTACACCGATCGGTATACAGCAAGGAGGAACCGTCCATGGGTGCCCGCGACCGCCTCATCGACAGCGCCATCGCCCTGATGCGCTGCAACGGCATCGCCGGAACCGGCATCGCCCAGCTGCTCGAACACAGCGGCATCTCCCGCCGGTCCATCTACCTGAACTTCCCCGGCGGCAAATCCGAACTCGTCGCCGAGGCCACCCGCACCGCCGGCCAGGCCACCAGCGCCCTGATGCGCACCGTCACCAGTGGCACCGACCTCGCCAGCGCCATCGCGGCCTTCCCGGCCATGTGGCGTGACGTCCTGGTCACCAGCGATTTCGCCGCCGGCTGCCCGATCACCGCCGCCGCTCTGGGCCGCACCGAATCGCCGGAGGCCGCCGACGTGGCGGGGGAGACCTTCGAGGAATGGGAGGCCATCCTCGCCACCCGGCTCGCGGCCGAGGGCGTCGAGGCCGACACCGCCCGCTCGCTGGCGACCACGATCATCGCCGCCATCGAGGGCGCGGTCGTCATGTCGCTGGCGAGCCGGACGACCGAGCCCCTGGAACGTGCGGGCAAGCAGATGGCCGACCTCGTGGCCCTGCACACGGCGACGAAGACGATCGTCTGAGGCTTCGATCCGAGCGGGTCCGATCGGACCGGGCCGAGACCGCCGTCGCGCCGGCCGAGGCCGGTGGCGAAGTCGGCTATCGAGCGCCGTCCGCCGCGAGTACCGCCTCGACCTCGTCCGCCGCCGGAACCGATGCGCTGGCGCCCAATTTCGTGGTGGCCAGGGCCCCGGCGGCGCAGGCCCAGGCGAGCGCGGCCGCCGGGCCCTCGTGCCAGTACGCC
>NZ_JBSGCY010000085.1:0-28708 GCF_053602115.1 Nocardia sp. NPDC004582
CGGCGCGATGCTCACCCCACGCGGGCTGGACCCGGCGCGGCGGGTGTTCGCCCAGCTGCGCGTGTACGCCGCGGCCGCCGGCGTCTCCGACGAACGGGCCGAGGAACTGCTGCGGCTGGTCCGGCTCCTCGACGCCGCCGACGCGCGGATCGGCACGCTCACCGAGGGCATGCGGACCCGGCTGGCGCTGGCCGTCGCCCTGCTCGGCGAACCCCCGCTGCTGGTGCTCGACGATCCGGCCACCGGACTCGATATCGGCGAAACCGCCTGGCTCAACGACCATCTGCGCGGCCACGCCCGCCGCGGCGGCACCGTGCTGCTCACCTCGCGCACGCTGAGCACCGTGCTGCCCATCGCCGACGAGCTCATCGTCATGGACCGCGGCCGCATCGCCTACCAGGGCAGTCCCGCCCGGCTGCGCCGCAGCCACCCGGACCGGCTGCTGGTCAAGGCCTCCAGCCCGATCGCGCTGGCCACCTCGCTGGCCGCGCGGGGCATCACCGACGCGGTCATGCGGCCGGACGGACGCCTCGCCATCGCGGAAGCCTCACTCTCGCAACTGGAATCGGCCGCCTCCGCCGCCCGGGTCCAGCTCACCGAGGTCACGCCCGAGCACATCCACCCCGACCAGGTGCTGGCCGCCCTCACCCACACCGGACCCATCGCCCCCGCCTATCCCGGCCCGGCCGCCCCCGGAGCGTATCGGTGAAATCGGTGTGCCACATCGGCATTCGCGATCGGGCGGCGGCGCCGGCGACCGGTGGCCCGGCCGGGGACGCTTCACGAAAGGACGCTCGATGAAGTTCACTGTGCCGCCGGCGGTGGCCCGAGCCGCGAATTCCGAAGTGCGGAAGGTGACTTCGGTGCGGCTGAACCGGGTGATCGGCGGCGGGGTCGTCGCGGCGGGCGTGGCGGCGTTCGTGGCGCTGGGCATCGGGTTCCAGCCCGGGAGCGAGAACGCGCAGGGATTCAGCTCCGGGTCCGGGTGGACGGCCATGCTGACCGCCTGGGTAGTGGTGCTGACCGTGGCCGCGGCCGCCGCCTTCGGGGCGTTCGGCGCGGGCTCGGAGTTCGGGAACGGGGGCGTGGCGATGAGCTCGCTGTTCACACCCGACCGGACCCTGCAGCTGAGCGCGAAACTCGCGGTGGCGGGGGCGTTCTCGCTCGCCACCGTGGTCGCCATGGAGGTGCTCGGCGGGGCCGCCATGCGGCTGGCGGGCGGCTCTCGGGTGCCCATGGACGGCGGCTTCTTCGGGGTGCTGATCGGGGTGGCGCTGGCGGCGGTGTGCTGGGCGGTGATCGGGACCGCGGTGGGATTCGTGCTGCGCTCGCCGACCCAGGCGCTGCTGGCGGTGCTGGGCTGGGCGGTGCTGGAACCGCTGATCTGGATCACCGCGCGCGCCATCGGATTCGGCGGGCTGGCGGCCATCCTGCCGGTGTCCTCGACGGTCGGGGCGATCAGCGGCGGACGATATGCCGAGAACGCGCTCATCGCGCCCACCCCGGCGGCCATGGCGATGCTGGTGCTGTGGAGCGCGGCCGCGGGCGCGGCGGGCTGGTGGTTCTACACCCGCCGCGACATCTGACGCTCAGTCCCGATCGGCGAACACCCGCTGCCAGACCGCGTGATCGGTGCGCGGGCCGCCCGGGGTGTCGGCGCCGTATTCGGCGATCAGCCCCGGCAGGTCCAGCGGCAGGCTCGGCGCGGTCATGGCCGCCAGTTCGGCCTCCACCGCGGAGTCGGGAACCAGCCAGCAGACCTCGAATTCGATGCCGTCGGGATCGGCGGCGTAGAGGGCCTTGGTGGAGGCGTGATCCGACGCGCCCGTGAGCGCGCCCGCCGCGATCAGGGCGTCGCGCACCCGCTGCAGTTCGCGGAGCGTGTCCACCTCCCAGGCCAGGTGGTAGAGCCCGACCCGGCCGGTGCGGTGCCGGACCGACGGGTCCGGGGACTGGAACAGGCCCAGGTCGTGGTCGTTGGCCGACCCCTCGGCCTGCAGGAACGCCCCGCCCGGGAAGCCGCCGGGCAGGCGGCGGAAGCCGAGCACCTCGCTGTAGAACGCGACCGAGCGCTCCACATCGGAGACGAACAGGACAGCGTGATTGAGGCGCTGAATCGGCATGGCGGGAACTCCGTTTCGACGAGACCGGACGCGGGGGTGCGAAGTTCAGCGGATCACGCCGGGACGAGAGACACAAGGCGGCGTCCCGGCCACACTGGTGGAGGGACGGGAACAAACAGGGGGTGGGACGGTCGTTGTTCTCCGCGATGAGTTCGAGTGATGTGGGCGAGGCGATGGTGACCGGGGCCGGTGACACGACGGGCCGCGGCTGGCTGCGGCGGCTGTGGGACAGGTGCGTGGGGCACCCGTGGATGCTGGCCGGGCTGGCGGTGGCGATCGTGCTCGGCGCGGTGGTCGAGGTGACCGGGCCGCTGCTGGCCAAGCGCGCCCTCGACGGCGCGACGGCGGGCGATACCGGCATCATCGCGGGCCTGGCGATCGCGCTGGGCGCGCTCGCCGCGGGGCGCTTCCTGGCCTCCTTCGGCCGCCGCATGCTGGCCGGGCGGCTCGCCCTCGACGTCCAGCACGAACTGCGGGTGGATCTGCTGGCCGCGCTGCAGCGCCTGGACGGGCCCGGGCAGGACGAGCTGCGCACCGGCCAGGTCATCTCCCGCTCGATCAGCGATCTCACCCTGGTGCAGGGTCTGTTGTCGATGGCGCCCTGGTCCTCGGTGGCGGCGCTGCAGTTCGTGCTCGCGGCCGGCGTGATGCTGTGGCTCTCGCCGCCGCTGGCGCTGGCCGCGCTGCTGGTGGTGCCGGTGCTGGCGTTCGTGGTCTACCGGGTGCGGCCGCGCCTGTACGCGGCCACCTGGTCCGCGCAGCAGCGCGCCGCCGATCTGGCCCAGCATGTCGAGGAGACCGTCACCGGTGTGCGCGTGGTGAAGGGCTTCGGGCAGGAGGCCCGCATGGTCGACCTGCTGGAGGGCCACGGGCGCGAGCTGTACGCCGAACGCATGCGCGCGGCCCGCATCGACGCCCGCTTCAGCCCCACCCTGGGGTCGATTCCGCAGGCCGGGCTGGTCGCGGTGATCGCGGCGGGCGGGCTGCTCGCCTTCCAGGGCAGCATCGGGCTCGGCACCTTCCTGGCCTTCGTCGCCTATGTGGCCACCATGACCAACTCCACCCGGATCGTGTCGTACGTGGTGGTGATGGCGCAGTTGACGAGGGCCGCGGCCGAACGCGTGCACCAGGTCATCGACAGCGCGCCCGACCGCGTCGACCCCGAGCATCCGGTACCGGTGCCCGACGGGCCGCTGGGCGTCGAAATCGACGGTGTCACTTTCGGTTTCGATCCGGACCGGCCGGTGCTGCGCGACTTCAGCCTCGACATCAGGCCCGGGGAGACGGTGGCGATCATCGGCCCGGCGGGCTCGGGCAAGTCCACGCTGAGCCTGCTGCTGCCGCGCTTCTACTCCCCCGACTCGGGCCGGATCAGCCTGTACGGCACCGATTCCCGCGCCGATGTCGCCGACCTGCGCGCGGCCGAGCTGCGCGCCGCGGTGGGCGTGGTGTTCGACGAGGCGTTCCTGCTCTCGGACACCATCGCCGCCAATATCGCCCTGGGCCGCCCGGAGGCCACCGAGGCCGAGATCCACGCGGCCGCGAAACAGGCCGCGGCCGACGACTTCATCAATGCCCTCGCCGACGGCTACGACACCGTGGTCGGCGAACGCGGCCTGACCCTGTCCGGCGGTCAGCGCCAGCGCATCGCCCTGGCCCGCGCCCTGCTCGCCGATCCCCGCGTCCTGATCCTCGACGACGCCACCTCCGCGGTCGACGCGGTCACCGAGGCCGCGATCTTCGCGTCCCTGCCCACCGATTCCGGCCGGACCACACTGATCCTGGCCCACCGCGAATCGACGTTGTCCCACGCCGATCGGGTGATCCGGCTGCCCGCACCGGAATTCGCGCCCGTCGACGCTGCGGCCGCGGCCTCCGATCTCGAACTCGGGACCGGGGCGGGCGCGCAGCCGGATCGGGATACGCCCGAGGAAGTGCGGCGGGTGCTGGGCAAGCTGCCGCCCGCGCTGGAGGAGCCCGGGCTGGACTCGGACTCGTTGCGGGAGCCCGACCCGGGGTTCCGGCTCAGTCACGCGCTGGGACTGGTGAAGTGGCTGGTCGCGGGAACCATGATCCTGCTGGCACTGAACGCGCTTGTCGGCGTGGGCTTCCCGTCGGTGGTGCGGTACGCGGTGGACGCGGGCGTCGGACGGCACGACGGCGCCGCGCTGGTGCGGGCCACCGTCATCGGCGTCGTCCTGGTCGTGGCCGGGTGGCTGGTCGCGGCGACCGCGCTGCTGTGGAGCAACCGGGCCGGGGAGCGGGTGCTGTTCGGGTTGCGGGTGCGCAGTTACGCACATCTGCAGCGGCTCGGCCTGGACTTCTACGAGCGGGAACTGTCCGGCCGCATCATGACCCGGATGACCACCGACATCGACGCGCTGTCGACGTTCATGCAGACCGGCCTGCCGGACGCACTGGTCGCGCTGCTGACCGTCGGCGGAATCGCGGTGGCGCTCACGGTCATCGACCCGGGCCTGGCCCTGGTGGTGTTCGTGACGGTGCCGGCGCTGCTGCTGGCCAGCTGGAAGTTCCGCAAGGTCTCCGACGCCGCCTACAGCGCCTCGCGGGAGCATTCGGCGACCGTGAACGCCGACTTCGCCGAGAACGTCGCCGGGCTGCGGGTGGTGCAGGCCAACCGGCACGAGGCGATCTCCGAGCGGCGTTTCGCCGGATACTCCGACGACTACCGGGTCAGCCGGATGCGGGCGCAGCGGGCCATCGCCACCTTCTTCGCCTTCGTCGGCATGTGGGCGGATCTGGCGCTGGCCGCGGTGGTGTTCACCGGCGCCTGGGCGGTCGCGCACGGGACCACCACCGCGGGCACCCTGGTCGCGTTCGTGCTGTACCTGCAGCTGCTGTTCGGGCCGATCATGCAGTTGTCGCAGCTCTTCGACGGGTACCAGCAGGCCCGCGTCGGGTTGCGGCGGATCGGGGAACTGCTGCGCACCCCGTCCTCGATCGCCCCCGATCCCGCCGACGCGGCCCCGATCGACGGGCGGCTGCGCGGCGAGGTGGTCTTCGACGACGTGCGCTTCCAGTACCCGGGCGCGATCCGGCCCGCCCTCGAGAGCGTGAGCCTCCGCATTCCGGCGGGCGGCAGCCTCGCGCTGGTGGGTGCGACCGGCGCGGGCAAGTCGACCATCGTGAAGTTGCTGGCCCGGCTCTACGACATGCCGCGAGAACCGGTGTCCGGTGACGGGAATCACGAAGCCGCCGACGCCGCGAGGGCGATCTCCATAGCGAAACAGCATGACAAGCGCCGTGATCCGGGCAGTCACGGCGAAATTCGGGTGGACGGCGTGGATATTCGCGACTACCGCCTCGCCGACTTCCGTTCCCGGCTCGGCGTGGTGCCGCAGGAAGCTCACCTCTTCACCGGCGACATCGCGAGCAACATTGCATTTGGCAAACCATTTGCGAGTCGCGTCGAAATCGAGGCGGCGGCCGCCGCGGTCGGCGCGCTGGACACCATCGCGGCGCTGCCCCGGGGCATGTCGCAACCGGTCGGGGAGCGCGGGCGCGGGCTGTCGGCCGGTCAGCGCCAGCTCATCGCCCTGGCCCGCGCCGAACTGGTCCGGCCCGACCTGCTGCTGCTCGATGAGGCCACCGCCGTGCTGGATCCGGCCGCCGAGGCATCGGTGCTGGTCGCGAGCGAATCGGTGACGCGGGGCCGGACCTCGATCATCGTGGCGCACCGGCTCGCGACGGCCGCCCAGGCCGATCGGATCGCGGTCGTGGAGCAGGGCCGGATCAGCGAAATCGGGTCACACGACGAACTCCTCGCGGCCGACGGCGCGTACTCCCGCTTGTGGGCTGCGGCGCGGGCGACGGAGGGAATATTCTCGAGCGAGGACGAGTCGTCACAAGAGAATGCGTCCGCTCGGTGGTAGCCAGGACCGACGGCGAAGTGGGGTGGGCATATCCTCAGTGGGGGCGCATCGGCGCGCATCCGCCGATTACCCGTGCCGGGCACGTCACAAACGTCGCAGCGCGAAGAACGAAATGAGGCGAACACCTGCTGTGAGCAGCTCAACAGACCAGTTCGGACAGAACCAGTGGCTTGTCGACGAGATGTACCAGAAGTACAAGCAAGACCCCTCGTCCGTCGATGAGAGCTGGCACGAGTTCCTGGCGGACTACACGCCGGAGAACACTGCCGAGATTGGTAACAACAGCCAGGCGGCCGCCGCCATCGCTCCGGCCCCCGCCGTGAATACCACCCCGGTTGCCACCCCCGCTCCCGCTCCGGTCGCCGCAGCGCCTGCCCCGGCCCCGGTTCCGGCTCAGGTTCGAGCCCCCCAGACCACCCCCGCGCCCACCTCGAACGCGGCCCCGACCTCCGGCGGTCCGAAGCCCGCCGCCGAGGACGAGACCAAGGTGCTGCGCGGGCCCGCCGCCGCCATCGTGAAGAACATGTCGGCCTCGCTGGCGATCCCCACCGCCACCTCGGTGCGTGCCATTCCGGCCAAACTGATGATCGACAACCGTCTGGTCATCAACAACCACCTCGCCCGTACCCGCGGTGGGAAGATCTCGTTCACCCACCTGCTGGGTTACGCGATCGTGCAGGCCATCAAGGCCTTCCCGAACATGAACCGGCACTTCGCCGAGGTCGACGGGAAGCCCAACTCGGTGACCCCGGCGCACACCAATCTCGGTCTGGCCATCGACCTCAAGGCCAAGGACGGCAGCCGTTCGCTCGCGGTCGCGGCCATCAAGAACACCGAGACCATGACGTTCGCGCAGTTCCACAACGCCTACGAGGACATCGTCCGGCGTGCGCGCGACGGCAAGCTCACCACCGACGACTTCGCCGGCATCACCATCTCGCTGACCAACCCGGGCACCATCGGCACCAACCACTCGGTGCCGCGTCTGATGCAGGGGCAGGGCGCGATCGTCGGCGCGGGCGCCATGGAGTACCCGGCCGAGTTCCAGGGCATGAGCGACGGCCAGCTGGCCGAGATGGGCATCGGCAAGCTGATGACCCTGACCTCGACCTACGACCACCGCGTCATCCAGGGCGCGGAGTCCGGCGACTTCCTGCGGACCATCCACAACCTGCTGATCTCCGACGAGTTCTACGACGAGATCTTCCACGGCATGGGTGTCCCCTACGAGCCGGTGCGCTGGCGCAAGGACATTCAGGAACGCGGCATCGACAAGTCGACCCGCGTCCAGGAGATGATCAACGCCTACCGCAGCCGCGGCCACCTGATGGCCGACACCGATCCGCTGCGGCTGGTGAAGGACAAGTTCCGCTCGCACCCCGACCTGGATGTCACCCAGCACGGCCTGACCCTGTGGGACCTGGACCGCGAGTTCAATGTCGCGGGCTTCCACGGCCAGGAGCGCATGAAGCTGCGCGACGTGCTGTCCATCCTGCGCGACGCCTACGCCCGCCACGTGGGTGTGGAGTACACCCACATCCTGGATCCCGAGCAGCTCAAGTGGATTCAGGAACGCGTGGAGCAGAAGCACGCGAAGCCGACGGTCGCCGAGCAGAAGTACATCATGTCCCGGCTCAACGCGGCCGAGGCGTTCGAGACCTTCCTGCAGACCAAGTACGTGGGCCAGAAGCGCTTCTCGCTGGAGGGCGCCGAGTCGGTCATCCCGATGATGGACGCCGTCATCGACCAGTGCGCCGAGTACGCCCTCGACGAGGTCGTCATCGGCATGCCGCACCGCGGCCGCCTGAACGTGCTGGCCAATATCGTCGGCAAGCCCTACTCGAAGATCTTCACCGAGTTCGAGGGCAACATGAACCCGGCCGCCACCCACGGCTCCGGCGACGTGAAGTACCACCTGGGCGCGCGCGGCACCTACCTGCAGATGTTCGGCGACAACGAGATCGAGGTGTCGCTGACCGCGAACCCCTCGCACCTCGAGGCCGTCGACCCGGTGCTGGAGGGTCTGGTCCGCGCCAAGCAGGACCTGCTCACCAAGGAAGACATCGTCACCAAGGGTGAAGAGGCGCGGTCGTTCTCGGTCGTGCCGCTGATGCTGCACGGTGACGCGGCCTTCGCCGGCCAGGGCGTCGTGGCCGAGACCCTGAACCTGTCGGGCCTGCGCGGCTACCGCACCGGCGGCACCGTGCACATCGTGGTGAACAACCAGATCGGCTTCACCACCGCGCCGGAGTACTCGCGGTCCACCGAATACTCCACCGACATCGCGAAGTTCATCGGCGCCCCGATCTTCCACGTGAACGGCGACGACCCGGAAGCCTGTGTGTGGGTGGCCAAGCTGGCCGTCGACTACCGGCAGAAGTTCCAGCGCGACGTCGTGATCGACCTGATCTGCTACCGCCGCCGCGGCCACAACGAGGGCGACGACCCGTCGATGACCCAGCCGGGCATGTACGACGTGATCGACACCAAGCGTTCGGTCCGCAAGGCGTACACCGAGTCGCTGATCGGCCGTGGCGACATCTCCATGAAGGAAGCCGAAGACGCCCTGCGTGACTACCAGGGTCAGCTGGAGCGGATCTTCAACGAGGTGCGCGAGCTGGAGAAGTTCCCGCCGGAGGCCTCGGAGTCGGTCGAGGACGAGCAGCAGCTGCCGCCGAACCTTGTCACCTCCGTGGACAAGACGGTGCTGCAGCGCATCGGCGACGCGTTCGTGAACCCGCCGGAGGGCTTCACCGTGCACCCGCGCGTCAAGCCGGTGATGGAGAAGCGCCGCGAGATGGCCTACGAGGGCAAGGTCGACTGGGCCATGGCCGAGCTGCTGGCCTTCGGCACGCTCATCGACGAGGGCAAGGCGGTGCGCCTGACCGGTCAGGACTCGCGCCGCGGCACCTTCTCGCAGCGGCACTCGGTGATCATCGACCGCAAGACCGGTGACGAGTACACCCCGCTGCACAACATCGGGTCGAAGAACCCGGGCTGGTTCGCGGTGCACGACTCGGCGCTGTCGGAGTACGCGGCGGTCGGCTTCGAGTACGGCTACTCGCTGGGCAACCCGGACGCGCTCGTCCTGTGGGAGGCGCAGTTCGGTGACTTCGTCAACGGCGCGCAGTCCATCATCGACGAGTTCATCTCCTCCGGTGAGGCCAAGTGGGGTCAGCTCTCCGAGGTCGTGCTGCTGCTGCCGCACGGTCACGAGGGTCAGGGTCCCGACCACACCTCGGGTCGTATCGAGCGCTTCCTGCAGCTGTGCGCCGAGGGTTCGATGACGGTGGCGGTTCCGTCCACCCCGTCGAACTACTTCCACCTGCTGCGCCGCCACGCCCTGGACGGCATCCGCCGCCCGCTGGTGGTCTTCACCCCGAAGTCCATGCTGCGCAACAAGGCCGTGGTGTCCGAGGTCGAGGACTTCACGGACAACAAGTTCCGCACCATCCTCGAGGAGCCGACCTACGAGTCGGGCAACGGCGACCGCGCCAAGGTCAAGCGGGTGCTGCTCACCTCCGGCAAGATCTACTACGAGCTGGTGGCGGAGAAGAACAAGCACAACCGCGAAGACGTGGCGATCGTGCGCGTCGAGCAGCTGTACCCGATCCCGAAGTTCCGCCTCAACGAGGCCCTGGAGCAGTACCCCAACGCCTCCGATCTGGCGTGGGTCCAGGAGGAACCGGCCAACCAGGGCGCCTGGCCCTTCTTCGGCCTCAACCTCCCGGAGATCCTCCCGGCCCGCTTCGGCAAGCTGCGCCGCATCTCGCGTCGCGCCATGTCGGCCCCGTCCTCGGGTTCGTCCAAGGTGCACGCCGTGGAGCAGCAGGAAATCATCGACGAGGCGTTCTCCCCGACCGCCTAGTCACCGAATCCCAGTGCGGGGCCGGATCTCTCACGAGATCCGGCCCCGCGCCGTTCGCGGCGGCTATCGGGTCAGCACGCCGAGCCGATTCCAGTCGATGGTGATCTCGATGGGCAGCTCGACGACGGTCGCCCGTTCCTCCGGAACCAGCTTCCGATGCGGTCGATACTGTTCGGGGTGCGGTACCCGGATGGGCTACTCGCTCGCCGAATCCGACTGCTCCGCGGTGGAATCGGCGGTGCCCTTGATGTCCCAGGCGGCCATCATCGCGGCGACGCCTGCGGCGGCGGTGTCCTGGGTCGTGGATTCCTGGTCCGACATGGTGGGTACCTCTTTCTGCTAGTCCCCCGACGAAAGTTGATGGTACTGGTCGGATTCGGTTGGGGCGCGCTGGGAATTGGTCTGCGACAAGGCATTTCAACGTTCGGTGATCGGGGTCACACACACTGGCGAGTCGGCCGTCCAGGAGGGGTTGTGGGCGGGTGTTCGGCGTCGTATATTCCACGTGGAATATTTGGTACGGAGGATGGGGGTGGCGGCGATGACGTCACTCGAAACGGAGGTCGTGGTGATCAAGAAGCAGTCGGCTCCAGCGCTCACGCCGATGGCGCTGCTGGTTCTCGCACTGCTGGAGGAACGTCCCATGCACCCGTACGAGATGTATCAGCTGCTCTTGAGCCGCCATGAGGATCAGTTCACCAAGATCAAGCCGGGGTCGCTGTATCACACCGTGGCGCGGCTGACCGAGCAGGAACTGATCGCGGCGGAGAGCACCGATCGGGCCGGTAACCGGCCGGAACGGACCACCTATCGCATTCGCGCGGCCGGGCACGCGGCGCTGCGGGACCGAGTCCGGGACCTGCTACGGGAACCGGTGCACGAGTACCCGGCGTTCGTGACCGGATTGGCCGAAGCGCACAATTTGCCCGTGGACGAGGTCATCGATGCCCTCCGCGAACGCGTCGCCTCGATCGAGGCGCGGGTCGCCGAGCTCACCACGCTCCGCGACCTGGCCGCCGCCTCCGATGTCCCGCGCCGTTACTGGATGCGGGTCGACTACATACGCGCGCACAGCACCGCCGAAGTCACCTGGCTGCGCGGACTCATGGACGAGCTCCGCAGCGGCGAACTCGAATGGGAAACCTTCGACACCGAATGCGGCCGGCGCGTCGACACCAGAACCCACTCCCAGGGATAGGAACCCGAATCCATGTCCACTCAACGTAATCCGTGGCTCGCGCTATACGCGCTGGTCGTCGGGTTCTTCATGATCCTGCTGGACATGACCATCGTCGCGGTGGCCAATCCGGCGATCATGAAGGACCTGAACGCCGATGTCTCCCAGGTCATCTGGGTGACCTCCGCCTACCTGCTGGCCTACGCGGTGCCGCTGCTGGTCACCGGCCGGCTCGGGGATCGCTTCGGCCCCAAGAACATCTACCTCGGCGGCCTGGTCGTGTTCACCCTCGCCTCGCTCTGGTGCGCCGAGTCGACCAGCATCGACATGCTGATCGCGGCCCGCGCCGTGCAGGGCCTGGGCGCGGCGCTGATGACGCCGCAGACCATGGCCGTCATCACCCGCACCTTCCTGCCGGACAAGCGCGGCGCGGCCATGGGCCTGTGGGGCGGCGTGGCCGGCCTGGCCACCCTGGTCGGCCCGATCCTGGGCGGCGTGCTGGTGGACTGGCAGGGCTGGCAGTGGATCTTCTACGTGAACGTGCCGATCGGCATCATCGCCTTCGCGCTGGCGTTCTGGCTGGTCCCGTCGCTGCCCACGCACGAGCACAAGTTCGACCTGGTCGGCGTGGCGCTGTCGGGCATCGGCATGTTCCTGCTGGTGTTCGGCATCCAGGAGGGCAACACCCACGACTGGGACGCCAAGATCTGGGCCATGATCGCCGCCGGTCTGGTGGTGCTGGCGCTGTTCGTGGTCAACCAGGCCCGCAATACCGGTGAGCCGCTGGTGCCGCTGAGCCTGTTCCAGGACCGCAACTTCGCGCTGTCCAATGTGGCCATCGCGGCCATGGGCGCGGCGGTGACCAGTGTGTTCGTGCCCGCCTACTTCTACCTGCAGCAGGTGCACGAGCTGTCGCCGACCCGCTCGGCGTTGATCTTCGCCCCGATGGCCATCCTGACCGGCGTGTTCGCGCCGATCATCGGCAAGATCTCGGACAAGGTCGCGCCGCGGGTCATCCCGACCATCGGGTTCGCGATGTTCGCGGCCACCCTGTTCGGTTTCGCCACGCTGATGAAGCCGGATGGCTCGCTGCCGCTGTTCATGATCGTCGGCGCCTTCGCCGGTATCGCCAATGCCTGCATCTGGGCGCCGGTGGCCTCCACCGCCACCCACAACCTGCCGGTGCAGCAGGCCGGTGCGGGCGCGGGCGTCTACAACACCACCCGCCAGGTGGGTTCGGTGCTCGGTTCGGCGGCGATCAGCGCGCTGCTGTCGGCGCGGATCTCGGCGCAGGGCCTGCGCAGCGGTCCGATCGGCGAGGGCGCGGGCGGCAAGAGCCTGAGCGATCTGCCCGCGGCGGTGCGGGATCCGATCCTGGAGAAGCTCAGCACCGCGCTCAGCCAGTCCATGTACCTGCCCGCCGCGATCCTGCTGATCGGTGTCGTCGCCTCGGCGATGTTCATCGGCTTCGGCAAGCAGGGCGGCGGTCAGGCCGACGATATGGCGAAGGCCGATATCGGGGCGCACTGATCCCGATCGCTCGAAAACCGCTGCCCGCCGGGGATTCCCGGCGGGCAGCGTCGTTTCCGCCCGGCGGGCAGTCGTTTCCGGACGCCGCCGATCGCGTCGGAGCAGCAGCCCGATGAGCCCTGCGATCCTGGACCGTGTCCGAGGGCACGATAGCCGTTCGGAACGGTCGCCCGCGCACGACCGGCGTGTTCGTCAGCCGATTCGCATTGTCAGCGAGGGGTATCCGGTCGCGCCGTCCGGTACGACGTCGGCCTGTCGATCGGTCTGGGTCTCCCCCGTGCCGTCGGTGGCGCGCGCCCAGACGGTGTGCACGCCGCCGCCCGCGGGCGCGTCCCAGTCGAAGGCCCACTGCACCCAGGTGTCGATGGACGGGGCGGTCGCCAGGCGCGCGGGCTGCCAGTCCCCTTGGTCGATACGGACTTCCACGCCGCGGATGCCGCGATGCTGCGCCCACGCCACCCCCGCGATGGTGACCTTGCCGGGTGCGAGGGTGCGGCCGCGCGGGGTGTCGATGCGGCATTCGGTCTTGATGGGGCCGTACGCCGACCAGCCGCGTTTGGTCCAGAACGCTTCCGCGCGATCGAATCTGGTGATCTCGAGTTCGGTCACCCACTTGGTGGCCGACACGTAGCCGTACAGGCCCGGCACCACCAGCCGGGCCGGATAGCCGTGCGCGGTGGGCAGCGGTTCACCGTTCATGCCGACCGCCAGCAGGGCGTCGCGGCCGTCGGTGAGCACGGCCAGGGGGCTACCCGCGGTGAAGCCGTCGATGCTGCGGGAGAGCACCATATCGGCGTCCGGATGCGGCCCGGCCTGCGCGATCAACTCGTCGAGCCGGTAGCCGAGCCAGCGGGCGTTGCCGATCAGCTCGCCGCCGACCGGGTTGGAGACGCAGGTGAGGGTGACCAGCCGTTCGATGGGGGTGCGGGCGGCGAGATCGGCGTAGTTCAGCCGGATCTCGCGATCGACCATGCCATGGATGCGCAGGGACCAGTCGTCCTTGCTGACCTGCGGGACGGTCAGCGCGGTGTCGATGCGGTAGAAGCTGGAATTCGAGGTGAGGTAGGGCGTGAGGCCCGGCAGTCTCAGGTCCGCGCCCGGGTCGATCGGCGGCTCGGTGCTGGTCGGCGTCGGCAGCTCCACGTCGGCCCGCTCGGCGGACACGTCCCGCGAGCGCAGCCCGATGATCCGTCCGGCCACACCTCCGGCGACCGCGACCGCGCCGGTGATGGCGAGCCAGCGCATCACGTCCCGCCGTTGGGTGGACTGTTCGTCCGCGGCGGGTGTCTCGGCGGCGTGTTCGGCGGACTCGCCGAGTCGGCGAATCAGGCTGCGCAGCACCAGGATTCCCGCGCCGGTGCCGAGCAGTGCCGGGATCGCCCAGGTCCAGGCGGCGGCGGGACGTCCGACCGCGGCCAGCAGCGCCAGCAGTCCGAAGATCCCGAACAGGATCGATCCCCAGGGCCGCCGGGCCCGCTCGGCGAGTCCGGCGACGGCCGCCAGCAGGACGGCCGCCACGCCCATCGACACGAACAGCAGCGTCTTGTCGTTGGTGCCGACCAGCCCGATCACCCATTCCCGGAACCCGTCCGGCGTATGGTCCACGACCCACGCCCCGACGGCCTGCAAGGGGGTGCTGTCGGGACTGATCAGCACCGACACCGCTTCGGCCACGCCGAGCGTGACCAGGCCCGCGACGATGCCGCCGGCGATTCGAACTTCCCGATCGGCCACGAAACCGACCCTACTGCGGGAACCGGCCCGCGAACCCGGGTCAGAAATGACGATCCGGTGACGTCGTCACAGGGTGGCGGAACCGGTGTAGTTGATCATCCACGGCACCGAGAACTTGTCGGTGACCATGGCGAACGCCTCGGCCCACTCGACCTTGCCGAGCGGCATGGTGACGGTGCCGCCGGGGGCGAACTCGTTGTACAGGCGCTCGGCCTCGGCCGCGGACTCCGCCTCGATCTGCACGGCGAAGCCGGGGTTGGAGTTGTCGATGTCGTTGCCGGGCGGGGTGTCCGACACCATGAGGATATTGGTGGCGCTCAACGGCAGCTGCGCGTTGGCGACCCGGTTCGCGATCTCCGGGGGCAGGTCGCCCGGGGTGTCGCCGCCCATGTCACCGAAGCGGACGATGGTGGCCTCGCCGCCGAAGACGGACTGGTAGAAGGTGATCGCCTCTTCGGCATTGCCGTTGAAGACCAGGTACGGGTTCAGTGCGGGCATGGGTTCCTCCTCGGTCGGGTGTGGCGGGCGCCGCGGCACCCGAGAGATTGGACGCGGGGGCCGCCCGGAAATCATCGGTCGTGGCCGGGAAATTTCGGTGAATGCGCGAAGAATTCGGTGCGTCACCCGGAAATGCGAATGGGGCGCGCGGGAAATCCCGCGCGCCCCAACCACGTTCATCCGGAGGCTGTGCCTCCGACTCCGGTCAGGAGTTGTAGATCGCGTCCACGTCGGCCGCGTACTGCTTCATGACGACGGCCCGCTTCAGCGACAGCTTCGGGGTGAGCTCGCCGCCCTCCTGGGTCCAGTCGACCGGCAGGATGCGCACCTTCTTGATCGCCTCGGCGTGCGAGACCAGCTTGTTGGTGGCCGCGACCGCGTCATTGATCTCGCCGACCAGGGCCGGGTTCTCGATGACGTGCTCGATCGGGGTGTCGGCGGGAATCCCGTTGCGCGCCTTCCACGCCGGCAGGGCCTCCGGGTCGAGGGTGACCAGGGCGCCGATGAAGGGCTGTCCGTCGCCAACCACCATGACCTGGCTGATCAGCGCGTTCTGCCGCAGCGAGTCCTCGAGCATGGCCGGGGAGACGTTCTTGCCGCCCGCGGTGACCAGGATTTCCTTCTTGCGACCGGTGATCGCGATGAAGCCCCGCTCGTCGATGGCGCCCAGGTCGCCGGTCTTGAACCAGCCGTCGGCGTCGAACGCGTCGGCGCTGGCCTCCGGGTTGTTCCAGTAGCCGCCGAACACGACCGGGCCGCGGATCAGCAGCTCGCCGTCGTCGGCGACCTTGGCGCCGTGGCCGGGCAGCGGACGGCCGACCGAGCCGACCTTGATGTGCTTGGGGGTGTTGACGCTGACGGCCGCGGTGGACTCGGTCAGGCCGTAGCCCTCGTAGATGGTGACGCCGGCGCCGCGGAAGTAGTGGCCCAGGCGCGCGCCCAGCGGGCCGCCGCCGGAGACCGCGGACTCGCACTGGCCGCCCATGGCCTCGCGCAGCTTGGAGTAGACCAGCTTGTCGAACAGCAGGTGCTGGGCCTTGAGCACCAGGCTCGGCTTGCCGTCCTGCTGGGCCTGGCTGAACTGGATGGCGATCTCGGTGGCGTAGTCGAAGATCTTGCCCTTGCCGCCGTCGTGCGCCTTCTGCTTGGCGCCGTTGAACACCTTCTCGAACACGCGCGGCACCGAGAGGATGAAGTTCGGCTTGTACTGGCCGAACTGCTCGACCAGGGTGGACCAGTCGGCGGTGTGGGCCACGGTGACGCCGGCGTCGAAGGCGGCCAGCGCGACCGCGCGGGCGAAGACGTGGGCCAGCGGCAGGAACAGCAGCGACTTGCGGCCGGGCTTCAGGAACTCGCTCATGGCCGAGCGGTCGGCCGCCGACTCCGCGTACAGGTTGGCGTGCGAGAGCATGACGCCCTTGGGCCGGCCGGTGGTGCCGGAGGTGTAGATGAGGGTCGCCGGGGAGGCGGCCTTCACCTGGGCGCGGCGCTCGTGCACCACGGCGTCGTCGAGTTCGGCGCCGCGCGCGGTGAGTTCGGCGATCGCGCCCTTGTCGAGCTGCAGCACCTCGCGCAGGCTGTCGAGCCCGGCCTCGATCTCGGCGATGGTGGCGCGGTGCTTGTCGTTCTGGACGACGGTGAGCTTGGTGGCGGAGTCCTCCAGGATCCAGCGCGCCTGCTCGGCGGAGGAGGAGTCGTAGATCGCGACGGTGCAGCCGCCGGCCGCCCAGATGGCGAAGTCCAGCACGACCCACTCGTAGCTGGTCTGAGCCATGATGGCGACGCGGTCGCCGAGCTCGATACCGGAGGCCACCAGTCCCTTGGCCACGTCGGTCACGGTCTTCGCGAACGCCGCCGCCGTGACGTCGTTCCAGCCGCCCTTGCCATTCGGGGTGTTGAAGACCACCAGGTCGGGGGTCTTCTCAGCATGCCGGAACGCGCCGTCCGACATGTTGGCGTTCTCCGGAATGGTGTAGGTAGCCGGGACTTCGAACTCTCGCATCGCTGCCCTTCCACAGAGGTTTACTGGCGGGTAATTTACGCCACGCTCACAGATAACTCTCCGCGGACCGCCCGAACCTGTTCCCGGGCGGCCGCGCGCTGTGATTCGTCTCTATCCTATTGACCGAGTTTGCGCCGGTCGAAGCGCCTGGCGCAGGAATTGCCCGAGTTCGACGGTGACCGCGGCGGCCGGCGCCGCCAGAGCGGCCTGCAACTGGGCGACATGCCAGAGACCCTCGGTCTCGGTGAACTCGGTCGGCACTCCCGCCGCCCGCAGCTGCGCCACCAGCCGCGTGCACTGGTCGTGCAGCAATTCGGCCTTGTCGGCCTGGACGTAGGTGGGCGGCAGACCGCGCAGTTCGCCCAGTAGTGGCGCGTACCCGGTGTCGGCGCCGTCGCCGCCACCCAGGTAGGCCGCGGCGCAGGCCCGCGACCACGGCTTGTTGATGACCAGATCGCGGCTGCGGGTGGGGACCTCGTTCGGGTCGGTCCACGGCGCGATCAGGCCCAGCGCGGCCGGGGTCAGGCCGTGCCGGTCGCGCAGCCGCTCGGCCAGCGCCAGCGACAGCCCGCCACCGGCAGAATCACCGGCCACCGCAATGCGTTCCGGCCGGAGACCGGCGGCCACCAGTTCCAGGAACGCGGCCTCGGCGTCCTCGAGCGCCGCCGGGAACGGGTGCTCGGGGGCCAGCCGGTAGTCGGGAACCTGCACCGCGCAACCGGTTTCGCGGGACAGGTAGGCCGCCAGCGAGCGGTGGGTGACCGGCGAGCCGACGGTGTAGCCGCCGCCGTGCAGGTACAGCACGGTGGCGCTGTCGGAGACCGGCCCGACCGAGACGCGCTCGGTCGGGCGGCCACCGAGGCGGACGTGCTCGACATGGGTGCCGCGCGGCGCGCGTTGCGCCACCGAACCCCAATCCATCAGTGCCCGCTGGACACCGAACGGGAGCCGGTGATGGAGCATGACCCGGAAGACCGGGTTCAGCACGGCTCGGACGACGGGCAACGGCAGTGTCACATCGGGCATGACCGAATGTCCTTCAGAATCGCGGTATTACGGCAGGAACCGCTTCTGCACCACCGCGGAGATCCGCTGGTAGTACGAAGCCGTGGTGCGCACGAACAGGTCGAGGGCCTTGGCCTCCCAGCCGATCAGCACGCGGCCGTGGCCCTTGCGGACCGCCTCGGTGATGGTCTGCGCGGCCATCTCCGGGGTGTGCAGGGCGAGCTTGCTGTCGAAGAGGCTGGCCAGGTTCTTCTGATCCAGGCCCTCGGAGACGGTGGCGTTGCGGGCGACGGCGGTCTTGATGCCGCCGGGGTGCACGCAGGTGACCTGGACCGGGGTGCCGCTCATCAGCATTTCCTGGCGCAGCGCCTCGGTGAAGCCGCGGACCGCGAACTTGGCCGAGTTGTAGGCGCTCTGGCCGGGGACCGCGATCAGGCCGAAGAGGCTGGACACGTTCACCACGTGGCCGTCACCGGATTCGATCAGGTACGGCAGGAACGCCTTGGTGCCGTTGACGACGCCCCAGAAGTCGACATCCATGATGCGTTCGATGTCCTTGAACGCGGTGTCGGTGACATTGCCGTGGTGGGCGATGCCGGCGTTGTTGTAGATCTGGTTGACCTTGCCGAAGTGCTTCTTCACCTCGTCGGCGTAGAGCAGCACGGCTTCGCGCTCGGCCACGTTCAGGCGATCGGACTTGATCTTCACGCCGAACTTCTCACAGCGCCGCACGGTTTCGGCGAGGCCCTCGGTGTCGATGTCGGACAGCGCCAGGTGCGCGCCGCGCCTGGCCAGGTTCTCCGCCAGCGCGCGGCCGATACCGGAACCCGCACCGGTGATCACGCAGACCTTGTCCTTGAAGTAAGCATCGTTGCTCACGGTTACCGCTTTCGGTTGGGTGAGGAGTGGTGGTGTGACTAGACGGCCTGTGCGACAGGCTGACTGGTGGTCTCGTAGGCCGCGACGTCGAAGTGCTCGAGCAGACTACGGAACCGGAAGGTGAAGTCCGGCCACAGTGTGGTGTTGTTGCCGTGCTTGTCCAGGTACCAGGAGGCGCAGCCGCCGGTGCTCCACACCGCGCCCTCCAGCTTGCGCTGCAGACCCGCGTTGTATTCGTCCTGGATGTCCTTGCGGACCTCGACGGTGCGCAGGCGCAGGTTGTCGAACTGGGCGATGGCGTCGGAGATGTAGTTGATCTGCGACTCCAGCATGAACACCATCGAGGTGTGGCCCAGGCCCACGTTCGGGCCGAGCATGAAGAACATGTTGGGGTAGTTGTTGATCGCCGAACCCTTGTAGCCCTGCTGGCCGATGGCGTCGAAGACCTCGGAGAGCGTGCGGCCGTCGCGCCCGGAGACGGTGTCGTAGACCGGGGAGTCGGTGACGTGGAAGCCGGTGGCCACGATGATCGCGTCGACCTCACGCTCGACGCCGTCCTTGGTGACGATGGCGTTGGGGCGGATCTCCTGGATGCCGTCGGTGACGACGTCCACGTTGTCGCGGCTCAGGGCCGGGTAGTACTCGTTGGAGATCAGCATGCGCTTGCAGCCGATGCGGAAGTTCGGGGTGACCTTGCGGCGCAGCTCCGGATCGCGGACCTCGGCGAACAGCTTGGCGCGGGCCACGGTCTCGAGGGCGAGCATGGCGGGCGGGAACTTGGCCAGGCCGACCACCTGGGTCTCGCGGGCGGCGTAGATGCCGGCGCGGTAGAGGCCGCGCAGCGCGGGAATGTGCTTGAGCGCGAACTTCTCCGGGGCCAGGTACTCGCGGTCGACGCGGGGCAGCAGCCAGGGGGCGGTGCGCTGGTAGACGTCCAGGTGCGCGACCTGGGCGGCGATGTTCGGGACGATCTGGATGGCGGAGGCGCCGGTGCCGATGACGGCGACGCGCTTGCCGGTCAGGTCGGAGTCGTGGTTCCAGCGGGCGGAGTGGAAGATCTCGCCCTGGAAGTCGTTGATGCCCTTGATGTCCGGCAGGTTCGGCTCGCACAGCGCGCCGACGGCGGAGACCAGGATGTCCGCGGTGAACGGGCCCTGGCTGGTCTGGATCTCCCAGCGCGCCTCGGCGGCGTTCCACTGGGCGCCGGTCATCTCGCAGTCGAAGATGTGCTTGTCGCGCACGCCGTACTTGTCGGCGACGCCCTGGATGTAGCGCTGGATCTCCGGCTGCTTGGAGAACGAGCGCGACCACTCCGGGTTGGTGGCGAAGGAGTACGAGTACAGCTGCGAGGGGACGTCGCAGGCCGCGCCCGGGTAGGTGTTGTCGCGCCAGGTGCCGCCGACATCGCTGCCGCGCTCCAGCACGAGGTAGTCGGTGCGTCCCTGCTTGCTCAGCCGGATGGCCAGGCCCAGGCCCGAGAACCCGCTGCCGACGATGATCACGTGGGAGTGCCGGGCGGGCCGGTTGCCGACAGCTTTGTCTGTAACCTTGCGACTCATGTACCCGAGAATATGGTCTTATTGAGTGGGAGTCAATACTCTTATTGAGCGACGGTCAATATTATTGACTCGAGTTCAGTAACCGTCGACCCTCGTCAGCACCGCCGGAAACGACCAAGGAGCGCGCCGTGAGCAGCAGACCGGACAACCGGGCCAAACGCGTGCGGCTCAGCCCCGGCGAACGACGCGAGCAGTTGATCACGCTCGGTGCCCGCATGCTGCGCGAACGCGCCCTCGAGGACATCTCCATCGGCGAGATCGCCGCGCAGGCCGGCATCTCCCGCGGCCTGCTGTTCCACTACTTCCCCACCAAGCACGACTTCCACCTGGCGATCGTCAACCGCGCCAATGCCGAACTGCTCGAACGCACCACCCCCGACCCCACCCTGTCGCTGTTCGACATGCTGCACGACGCCATCGAGCGCTACATCGGCTACGTCACCGAGAACCGCACCTCCTACCTCGCCCTGCTCCGCGGCCCCGCCAGCGCCAGCCCCGAACTGGTGGCCCTGGTCAACGCCACCCGCATGGCCCTGGTCAACCGGATCCTCGCCGAAGCCCCCATCCCCGCCGACGACCCCGACCGTCCCCGCCTCGCCCTCGCCGTCCGAGGCTGGATCGCCTTCGTCGAGGAAACCACCCTCACCTGGCTCCGCGAGGAACCCATCCCCCGGGAATCCCTCGTGGACATGCTCGTCACCTCCCTCCCCGCCCTGGCCCTCAACGCCGACCTGGCCGCCGCCCTCCAGCAGTGAGCGCAGATCTTCGCGATCGCGGGCACAGCCGCTCCATGAAAGTGCCTGTGGGCCAAGGCCAATTGCCCAGATGATCGTCGTCAGGTGAGTTCACCGTCGGATCCGGTTCCGTACCGCCGTTGGAAGCCGCCCCCGAACCATCCACGGTCAGCGAACGAAAGGGTTTGTGGCACAGGGCGGCGGTGACGAACCCGGATCAGAGGGCGTGCGCGTCGAGCCAGGTTCGGGCTACGGACGAGGGAATGGCGTTCTGGTCGCGGATCTGGTGGATCATGTCGGCGAGCTCGGTGGTGGTGAGTTCGCCTGCCACGTAATTGAGTTTGCGCAGCTGAGGGTCGGTGAGGGCGGATTTGCGCAGGATCGGGGCGACCATGGCGGCGCGGAAGGCGTAGTCGGGGTCGGCGAGTGCGGTGAGATCGGCGCCGTCGCCGGGGAGGAAGGAGGCGGGGCCGGGGAGGACGCCCAGGTGGATTTCGCCTTCGGAGAGGGCTTTTCGGAGGTCGGCCGGGGTGGTGAAGGTGACCCATCGGGTGATGGCGCAGTGGTAGACCGACTGCAGGGGGGTCAGGACATCGCGTTCGGGGTCGAGGGGGGCGCGCTGCGCGTCGAGGGGGGCGCCGGTGTCGATGCCGACGATCAAACCGTCGCAGCGGGGGCCCAGGTCCTTCAGGGAGGACGGGAGGGCGGTGGGGTGGGCGGCGGAGGCGACGATGGCGGGGCGCAGGTCGGTGCCGTCGGCGGGGTCGGAGGTGGTCACGCCCTGCGGAAGGGCCTTGGCGAGGGCCGCATTCACCGCTTCCGGCGTGGTGACGGTGGCGGTCGAATCGAGGGCGGTGAGGATGTCGCCGGTGATGTCGCCGAACAGGGCGAGGTCGCCGGAGTCGAGGCCGGCGAGCAGTTCGGTGCGCGCACCCACGCGGTCCGCGACGCGGGTGTGCAGGCCGGTGCGGGCCAGCGCGCCCGCGTACAGCTCGGCGATCATCCGGGACTGGGGCGAATCCCCCGCTCCCACCGTCACGACCGAGCCGGTGTCCTTGCCGCCGCAGGCCACCGCCGCCACCGCGACCGCGGTGACGAGCGCACCCCGGCCCAGTGTTCGCACCGCGCAAACCAATCGGTTGGATCCGGTCCCGGACGTGCGCCCGCGACGCATCGAACGACGGCGGGCGGCGCGACGGCCGAGCGCCTGCGAGGGGTGGGAGTCTGTGCCGGACACGCGCAACAGTCTGCCGCGCCGACCCCCGCGGCGGTGAAACCGGGCCGGACATCGGGCGTGCCGATTTCGCCGGAAGCGCGAAACCGACCGTAGGTAGGCACCGTTCGCGGGATGAGACGGGCAATATAGACAGTTAAGTCTGTTCCAGGGGTGGCGACACCCCGCCGCCGCAGGCATCCCGCTCGGAAGGACGACAGTGCAATCGCTCATCACCACGCGCGCCGATGGCAAGCGCATCTCCCGGACCGTACTTCGAATCCTCGCCGCGTCGGTGGCGCTGGCCGCCGCCATGGCACTGTCCGCCTGTGGCGACAACAAGTCCAATCCGCTCGGCGGGGGCGGGAGCTGCGGCGGCGACGCCGATAAGGTCACTGTCGGGTCCGCCAACTTCCCCGAATCCGAGACCGTGGCCGACGTGTACGCGGAAGCGTTGCGGGCCAACGGGTTCAGCGTCGACACCAAGCTCAATATCGGCAGCCGGGAAGCGTATGTGCCCGCGTTGCGGCAGTGCGCCATCGACCTGATCCCGGACTACACCGGCAATCTGCTGCAATACCTGGACAAATCGAGCACCGCCACCACGCCCGACGAGGTGAACGCCGCCCTCGCCAAGGCGCTCGGCGATCAGCTCGCCATCGGCAAGCCCGCGCCCGGCGAGGACTCCGACGCCGTCGTCGTCACCAAGGCGACCGCCGAGAAATGGAATCTGACCAGCATCGCCGACCTGGCCGCGCACTCGGCCGAGGTGAAACTGGCCGCGCCCGCGGAATTCTCCGAACGGCCGGGCGGGCTTCCGGGCCTGAAGAAGAACTACGGACTCGACATCGCCGCCGCCAACTTCGTGCCGATCGCCGACGGCGGCGGCCCCGCCACCGTGAAGGCGCTGACCGACGGCCAGGTCACCGCCGCCGACATCTTCACCACCTCCCCCGCCATCGCCGCCAACAACCTGGTGGTGCTGACCGACCCCAAGCACAACTTCCCGCCGCAGAACGTGGTGCCGCTCTACAACACCGCCAAGAAGAGCGACAAGCTGACCAAGGTGCTCGACGCGACGTCGGCGAAACTCACCACCGCCGAACTCATCTCGCTCAACACCGCCGTCTCCGGCAGCAGCAAGACCGAACCGGCCGCCGCCGCCCGCCAGTGGGTCGCCGCGCAGGGGCTCGACCAGCCGATCGCGTAAGGGAGGCGGAACACGGTGTCCGACATCGAATTCACCGGCGTCAGCAAGACCTACCCGGACGGCACCACCGCCGTCCACGACCTGAGCCTGCGCATCGAATCCGGGTCGTTCACCGTGTTCGTGGGACCGTCCGGCTGCGGCAAGACCACATCCATGCGCATGATCAACCGAATGATCAGCCCCAGCGCGGGCGCCATCACCGTTGGCGGACAGGACATTTCCCGCGTCGACCCGGTCAAGCTGCGACTCGGCATCGGGTACGTGATCCAGAGCGCGGGCCTGCTGCCACACCGCACCGTCGTCGACAATGTGGCCACCGTGCCGGTGCTGCGCGGGCAATCCCGGCGCGCGGCCCGGCGGGCGGCGCTGGAGGTGATGGATCGCGTCGGACTGGATCACGCGCTGGCGCAACGCTATCCGGCGCAACTCTCCGGCGGCCAGCAGCAGCGCGTCGGCGTCGCCCGGGCGCTGGCCGCCGACCCGCCCATCCTGCTCATGGACGAGCCGTTCAGCGCCGTCGACCCGGTCGTGCGCACCGAACTCCAGAACGAGATGCTGCGGTTGCAGGCCGAACTGCACAAGACCATCGTCTTCGTCACCCACGACATCGACGAGGCCATCAAACTCGGCGACCACATCGCAGTCTTCGGACCCGGCGGGTACCTGCAACAACACGACGTGCCGCAGACCGTACTCGCCCGCCCCGCCACCGATTTCGTGGCCGGTTTCGTGGGCCGCGACCGCGGCTACCGCGAACTGTCCTTCCGGCCCGCCGACGCCGTGCCCCTGCACGATCTCTCCACCGTCTCCCCCGAGCAGGTGCCCGGCGTCCGGCTGGACAAGGGCGAATGGCGGCTCGTCATCGACGAGGCCAAGAAGCCCATGGGCTGGATCGACACCACCGGCGTGGAAGGCGTCCGCGCCGGACGCGCGCTCGCCGACTGCATGGCCTCCGGCGGCTCGCTGTTCCCGCCCGGCGGCGACCTGCGGCAGGCGCTCGACGCCACCATCTCCTCACCCGCGGAAATCGGTGTCGCCGTGGACGATTCCGGCGGCGTGCGCGGCGCCATCTACGCCCGCGACGTGCTCGAACAGCTGCACCGGCAGCGCACCGCCGAGGACGCCGAACGCAATCGGGTCTTCTTCGAGGAGACCACGTGAGATACCTGCTGGACAATTTCGGCGAGATCGCCGGATACGCCCGCACCCACCTGTGGCTGGCGCTGCTGCCGCTGGCGCTCGGGCTGGTGATCGCGATTCCGGCGGGCGCGCTGGCGCATCGGGCGCGCTGGCTGCGGCGGATCACCACCACCGCGGCCGGGATCGCCTACACGATTCCGTCGCTGGCCCTGTTCGTGATTCTGCCGCCGCTGCTCGGCATCGGGGTCATCGATCCACTGAATGTCGTGATCGCCCTGACCATCTACTCGGTCGCACTGCTGGTGACAGCGGTTCCGGCGGCCCTGGATTCGGTGCCCGACGCCACCCTCGACGCGGCCGACGCCATCGGCTACCCGCGCTGGCGCCGGGTGCTCACCGTCGACTTCCCGCTCGCGCTGCCGGTCTTCCTCGCCAACCTGCGGGTCGTGGCCGTCACCAATATCTCGATGGTGACCGTCGGCGCGCTGATCGGGGTGGGCGGGCTCGGCAAGCTGTTCACGCAGGGCTATCAGCGCGACTACCCGGACGAGATCGTGGCGGGCATCATCGTGGTGCTGGTGCTGGCCTTGGTCGTGGATCGGGCGCTGTACCTGCTGGGCAAGGTGGCGACGCCGTGGCTGAAAGGGGCTGCGCGGTGAACCTTTTCCTGGACGCCTGGCATTTCCTCACCGACGGCGCGAACTGGTCCGGCCCGGCCGGCATCGGGCGGCGGCTGCTCGAACACCTCTGGTACAGCCTGCTGGCCGTGGGGCTCTCGGCCGTGATCGCGGTGCCGATCGGACTGCTGATCGGGCACACCCGGCGCGGGTCGGCGCTCATCGTCGGCTTCGCGAACTCCATGCGCGCCCTGCCGACCCTGGGTGTGCTCACCTTCGTGGTGCTGCTCATGGGGTTGGGGCTGACCCCGCCGCTGCTGGCGCTGCTCACCGTCGGCATCCCGCCGCTGCTGGCGGGCGCGTACGCGGGCATCGCGAACGTGGACCCGATCGTGGTCGACGCCTCGCGCGCCATGGGCATGAGTGAGCCGCGGGTGCTGCTTCGGGTCGAACTGCCCAACGCGCTGCCGGTGCTGCTCAGCGGCCTGCGCGCGGCCACCCTGCAGGTGGTGGCGACCGCGACGATCGCCGCCTACGTGAACCTGGGCGGGCTGGGCCGCTACATCTTCGACGGCATCAGCCTCTACCGCTACGACAAGGTCCTGGTGGGCGCGATCCTGGTGGCCGCGCTGGCGCTCGCCCTGGACGGCCTGCTGGCCTTCGTGGTGTGGCTGAGCGCGCCCGGGACCGGACGATTCGGCCAGCTCACCGGCCGGATCCGAAACAGGCGCATTGACCTTCCGGTGTGATCGGGGTCACGATGTCTCGTGGCACACCCATCCGAGACAGGAGGTTCGCAGTGAAGGCTCGCGACATCATGCACCGGAATGCGGAATGCATCCCCGCTGATGAGACGCTCGACCGCGCCGCCCAGGTGATGCGCAACATGGACGTCGGCGCCCTGCCGATCTGTAATGGAGATCAGCTGATCGGCATGCTCACCGACCGCGACATCGTGGTCAACTGCATCGCCATGGGACACGATCCGGGCAAGGTCCGCGCCGGTGACCTGGCTCAGGGCCGGGTGTGGTCGGTGGACGTCGACACCGACCTCGGGACCGTCCTCGACGTCATGGAACAGAATCAGATCAAACGCATGCCCGTGCTCGACATGCGCCAGGGCAACAAGCTCGCGGGCATGATCTGCGAATCCGACGTCGCCAAGAACGTCAGCGACAAACAGCTCGCCACGTTCATCAGCGCCATCGCGGTGCCGCACTAAATCCACGGGAAGCGTCCCGGTTCGCAGCGGATTCACAGGCGGCGACCGGAGAATTACCGGGTGCAACCGGGACGCATTCTTGTCATCGAAGACGCCGAAGCCATTCGCGCCGCGGTGGGAGCCGGGCTCACCGCCGCCGGGCACGACGTGCTCGCGCGTGGCGACGGCGCGCTGCTGGAACAGGACCTCTCCCGGTACCGGCCCGACGTGGTGGTGCTCGACGTCGGGCTGCCCGGGCGGGACGGGTTCGCGCTCCTGGAATCGGTGCGGGCGCGATCCGCGGCCGGCGTCGTCATGCTCACCGCCCGCGACGGCGTCGAGGACCGGGTGCGGGGGCTGCGCGCCGGATCCGACGACTACCTGGTGAAACCATTCGATCTCACCGAACTCGTGGCGCGGGTGGACGCGCTGCTGCGGCGGATGGGGAAACTCCAGCGCCGCACCGTGATCGGCGACCTCGAGGTGACCGTGGACACCGGCACCGCGCGCCGGGCCGGACAGGAACTCACGCTCACCGCCACCGAGTTCAAACTGCTCGCGTACCTGGCCGCGCAACGCGACCGGGTGGTGACCAAGACCCAGATCCTCACGGCGGTATGGGGATACGAGGACTACGACCCCAATCTGGTCGAGGTACATGTCAGCGCACTGCGGCGCAAACTCGAGGAACACGGGGAACGGGTCGTGCACACGGTGCGCGGGCTCGGCTACACGCTGCGGACGCCGAAGTGAGGACCGTGTCGCTGCGCGGGCGGGTAACCCTCACCGCCGCACTGGTTTCCGGCATCGTACTGGTGCTGGTGGCGCTGAGTGTGCACGCCTTGTTCGGGCTGGTCGTCAACCGCAGCGAGAACACGGTGCTCACCGACCGGGCGCAGCTGGCCCGCGAACTCGCGCAGAACGGGGTGACGCCGGAGGATCTCGTCGCCCACGTCGACACCCGATCGGTGCGGGTGCGGCTCGTGCTCGCCGACGGCCGCACCTTCGGCAGCCTCGATCGCCGGTTCGCCGAGGACAGCACCACCAAGACCCGGCTCGTGCGCTTGACCGGGTCCGGTGCGCTCGACGGCGGCCGGCTCACCCTGCAGATCGACACTCCTCTGCTGGCCCGGGTGCAGTCGCGGCTGGGCGTGCTGTTGACGGTGGCCACCACCTCCGCCATCGCGATCATCTCCCTCGCGCTCTGGTTCGGGGTGCGCCGCGCCCTCGAACCGCTCGACGCCATGACCCGGCTGGCTCGCGATATCGCGCACGGTCACCTCGGGCGACGGCTCGAACCCTCCCGCACCGACACCGAATTGGGGCGCACCGCGGCCGCGTTCGACGAGATGCTGGACGCGCTGGAAGGGGCGTTGCGCGACACCGCCGCCGCCGAGGCCCGGGCTCGCGCCTCCGAACAGCGGATCCGCGCGTTCGTCGGCGACGCCGCCCACGAATTGCGCACACCCGTCACCGGGGTCCGCTCGCTCGCGGAAGCGGTCCTGCAACAGCCCACCGACACCGATCCCGAGGATCGGCAGCGCATGCTGCGCCTGCTGGTCCGCGAAACACAGCGCGCGGGGCGGCTGGTCGATGATCTGCTCGACCTGGCACGCATCGACGCCGGGCTCCAGCTCCGGCGCGAAGCCGTCGACCCGCACGCGCTCGCCGCCGCCCAGCTCGACAGTATGCGGATGCTGCACCCGGACACCGCATTCCATCTCACCGGCGACCCCGTCACCGTTTCCGCCGATCCCGAGCGCATCACGCAGATCCTCGCCAATCTGCTGACCAACGCCTGCCAAGCCGTGCGGGACCACGGCACGGTCACCATCGATGTGCGGCGTTCCGAATCCGACTCCAGCACAGTCGAACTGACCGTCTCCGATACCGGCCCGGGCATCCCCGCCGAAGCCCGCGAACGCGTCTTCGACCGCCTGGTCCGTCTCGATTCCGCCCGCGACACCCGCCCCGACGGGTCCGGTCTCGGCCTGGCCATCGCCCGTGGCCTCGCCCGCGCCCACGGCGGCGACCTGGTCTGCCTCGCCCCCGAGCCCCTCGGCGCGCAGGGCGCGGTCTTCCGCCTCACCCTCCCCGTCTGAAGATCACCTGAAGATGCCCGCCGGATTCAGGGAGGCTTCAGGTTCGGCGGGCAGATTCGACGGCGAACCCACCACACAACCTGGAGTGAGCATGAAACGCACCCTCGCCGTGGCTCTCGCCGGCGCCGCCGGAGCCGCCGCCGTCGCCCTCGCCGTGCCGGGCACCGCCTCCGCCGACGCCCCCACCTGCGGTCCCGCCGCCGCGGCCGCCGCGCGCTCCGAC
>NZ_JBSGCY010000086.1:0-28649 GCF_053602115.1 Nocardia sp. NPDC004582
GGGCGCAGCGACGAATTCCTCGGCGCCGCGATCCGATCCGCGCGGCGGCTGCGCGGGGCGCGGGCCGGTGTCGCGCTGGGGCTGGTGGTGCTGCTGGTCGCGGCGCTGGCGGGCTACTTCAACACCGTGAACGCCGCCCGCGAGCGCGACGACGCCTTCTTCGCCACCGTCCTGAGCGACGCGGACCGGCTGCAGAACACCGACCCCACCCTGTCGGCCGAACTCGCCGTGCTGGCGCATCGGCTCCGCCCCGGCGACGCGGACGTCTCGTCCCGGCTGATCGCCGGCCAAACCCTGCCGATCGCCACGACATTCGTCGATCACCCCGGATTCGTGGCCGGGCTCGCCGCGATGGACGACGACGTGATCCTGGCCGTGGGCGACGATCACGCGCTGCGCCGATGGCAGCGCGGGCCGTCCGGGGCCATCACCGCGGTCGGCGCGCCGATCGCCGATCCCGTCGAACGCGCCACCGGGGTGAGCGTGCGGGGAACGGTGGTGGTCACCGGCGGTCCCGATGCGACCGTGCGGGTCCGGGACCTCTCCGATCCCGCACGGCCGCGGCCGCTGGCGACCATCGACACCGGCGCCGCGGTGACCACGGTGAACCTGTCCTTCGATCGGCGCACGCTGGCGGTCGGGCACCAGCGCGAAGTCCTGCTGTGGGACGTCTCCGATTGGGCCGCGCCGAAACAACTTCCGACCCGGTACCCCGTCGACGGTGAGCTGGCCGGGATGGGCTTCACCGCGGGCGACCGCTCCCTGATCACCATCGACAGCCGCGCCGGCAGCCCCATGTCCAGCCTCTACACGGTGTTGTCGTGGGGGCCCGGCCCCACCCGCGGCACCGCACGTCCGGTCAAGATCGCCGAAACCTCGGGCCACCTGTCGGCGGCCGTCGCCGATGACGATCCGCTGCTGGCGATCTCCGACGCCGAGTCCGGCGGCGGGACGGGACCGGCGTCGAGCCGGGTGCGCCTGATCCGGGTCGACGACGCCGGCAATCCGATCCCGGTGGGCGAACCGTTCACCGTGGCGGCGGCGAACCTGCTGGGCGGGGTGGCGCTCAGCCCGGACGGGAAGATGCTGGCGGCCATGACCTCCACGCAAACCACGCTGTGGAATCTGGCCGACCCGACCCAGCCCACCGTGCTCGAATCACCGCTGGCCGGTAATTCGGCGACCTGCCCGGCCGCCGACGGACGGCCACGGTGCACCGGCAGCGCGACCACCCTCGCCTTCGGGCGCGACGGCCGCCACCTCACGCTCGGACTCGACGGCGGTGTGGTGCAGCAGTGGACGCTCCCCAGCGCCGTGCTGGCCGGACAGTCCGGGCAGGTCGCGCCGCTGGTCAACGCGATCAGCGCCGATGGCCGGCGGATGCTCACCGTCGCGCCCGGCGCGGACGCCCGGATCTGGGATATCGAGAACCCGGCCGCGGTGCGGATGCTCGGCACCATCGCCAACCCGGACTACCGACTGCCCGGCATGGTCATGGATCCCGCGCCCGCCATCAGCTACGACGGTCGGTACGCGGCGCTGCTGCTGCACGGCGTCATGACGCTCATCGACATCTCCGCGCCGGCCCGACCCGTGGAGGTCGCGACCCTCCCGGGAGCGATCAGCGCCTCCTTCGCCGCCGACCGGACCCTGCTCGCGACCACCCACGCGCTGCCCACGCCCGAGGTGCTGATCTGGGACTACGCCAATCCGGTCAAGCCGGCGACGATCGGCGCGCCGATCCTGGTGCCGCCGTCACGGAAGCTGCTGGAGACCGGAATTCAGCTGGCCGCCAGCCGGGACGGTCAGGTCGTGGTCTCGCTCACCGACAAACTCCAGCTGTGGAACGGACTGACGGCGGACGCCGACCGGGCGCCGCTGGGCGGCGTCGCCGCGGACCACCCGAGCGGTGTGACCGGCCTGGCCGTCAGCCCCGACCACCGGGTCGCCGCGGTCGGCTGGGACGCCGGATCGGTGCGGTTCTTCGACCTCGACGATCCGGGACACATCGCGCCGCTGGGTGATCCGCTGCCGGTGAGCAGCATCGGCACCGCCGCACTGGATTACAGCCCGGACGGCCGGTACCTCGCGACTGGCGGCACCGACTCGACGGTCCGGCTGTGGCAGGTCACCGATCCCGCGCATCCGAAGTCGCTGGGCCAGTCCATCACTCCGGCGGTCTCGACGCTGTGGCGCGTGGCCTTCCACCCGAAGGCCGACTATCTCATCGGCGGCGGGGACAACGGCGTGCTGCGGATGTGGGACCTCGACCCCGAGCACGCCGCCGCCCGGATCTGCGCGCTGACGGGCACTTCCATCGCGGCGCAGCTGAGTTCGCATCTGCCCGGCCACCGGTTGCCCGAGCTGTGCCGGTGAGCGCCGGCGGCGGGATCACCGCGGCACGGTGAGCGGGTCGATGCAGCTGACCGGGGTCTCCGCCAGATTGCAGTCGACGAGAGCGCGCACCGGCCGATAGCCGGCCGGGACGCCGCCGTCGCGGATGAGGGTGCGATAGGCGTCGGCCGCCGGGGTGGGACGGCGGGTGAGCGCGGGGTCGTCGCGGACGTCCACCGAGTAGAGGCCGAAACGCAGTGCGTAGGTGCCCCATTCGAAGGTGTCCGTGAGGCCCCAGCGGTTGTAGCCGATGACGTCGATACCGTCCGCCTTGGCGCGTTGCAGCCAGTAGGCGGTGTCGCGCACCTGATCCGCGGGCGTGTAGCCGTCGGCTCGGGCCTGCCCTTCGATCAGGAACATGCCGTTCCCGGTCACATACAACGGCGTACCCGGGTAGCGGCGCGCGTAGAAGTCCAGCGCGTAGTAGATGGACTCCGGCTGGACCAGATGCTCGACCGGGCTGCTCCATCGCAGCGGCGACTGCGCCAACAGCGACTGTGGGGTGAAGGAGTACGCCTGGACGATCCCGAGGTAGTCGATCCGATCGGCGATCCGGTCCACGACCGGCAGGTTGTACACCGATTCGGTGAGCCCCGCCGAGAACGGCACCGACACCCCGACCCGCGCGCCCGGCCGCACCTGGTGGATGTAGTCGTAGATGGTGTTGTGCGCCCGCGCCAGCCGCTCGTGCATCACCGGCATCTCGGCGAGGTCCAGCGCGCCGTCCTCCCACTCGTATTTGACGTAGTTGCCGACCTCCCCGAACGTGATCCACAGCGGATCCCGGGACGCGTAGCGCTCCACCACCTTCCGCGCATTGGCCAGCCAGTCCTCGACCATCCCCGGATTCCGCCAGCCCCCGCGATCGGCCGCCCACCCGGGATGCACCCACTGGTTCAGCACTAGCATCGGCCGGATGCCCTGGGCGGCAAGCGCATCCAGCACCCGGTCGTAGAAGGCGAACCCGGCCTCGTCCCACTCCCCGGGCCGCGGCTGCACCCGCGCCCATTCGATGGTCGTCGAGAACACCCGCACGCCCAGCCCGCCGGCGAGCCCGATATCGGCGGGATACCGGGAATAGAAGTCCACCGAATCCGGACGCTGCGGCAGCTCGGCGTTGTACTTCATCATGAAGCGGAACTGATTGCTGTCCGGCGCATGTCCCTCGCTCTGGAATCCCGTCATCGAGACGCCCCACAGGAAGTCGTCACCGAGCGGCGGAACCGCCGGCGGCGGCGCGGGCCGCGCATTCGCGATCGGCCGGTTCCAGAGCCCCACGGCCAGTCCGGCCGCGGTGAGCCCCAGCAGTTTTCGCCGCGCGATCCCCATCGGATCCCCCTCTGCGCATCGAATGCCCGATCGACCCGGCGCGGGGCCGATCGGTTCACTTCCCTTGGGGAACAAACTAGTTGTTGCAGCCCGACACGATGAGGCGGCCGTTGCCGGCCTTCCTGCGCGCATTGAACTCCGCGTCGGCGAGGGACGGTCCCCACGCACCCGCGAACGAGAATCTGGTCCAGGGTGTGGTGGATCCGCGAACGTTCTCCTGGGCCAGGGCGCCACAGGCGCCGTGGCCGGAGAAGCTGGCGTACACCTTGCAGTCGGATCCGCAGCGGGCGAGGGCCGCCGCGAGTGCCGCGTCATAACTCTCATAGTTCCGGCTGATGATGGAGTACCCGGTACTCCGGGATGCCACGATCACGCCGTACGGGATGTACGCCGCGTCCGCGGTGGTGGCGGTCGTGACGACCGCGGAGCCGACGGCGGTGGCGCCGATCAGCACCGCGATCACGCGGCGGGCGATGATGGACCGCAGCCCTCGGCGCGGCTGGGAAACGGACTGTGACCGACGATCCGGCGAAGCGATTTTCATGGTGGCGACGCTACGAACCACGCCCCGCCACCGTCCTCGTCCGCCGGTGCAATCACGGGTGAAAGCCCTGTTCACGAGTCCGTGCGTGAATTCCGGTCCGGAATCCGGTGCCACCGGGATGCCCGGGTCATGAAGAATTCCGTCGTGCCGCTCCGACCTCACGAAGAACACTCGAATCGGAAAGGATCCGTCATGAACTGGACACTCGAAGTGGTGATAGTCCCGGTGTCGGACGTGGACCGCGCCAAGGATTTCTACGCCGGCAAGCTGGGGTTCCATGTCGACCACGACACCCAGCCCGCGCCGGGGATCCGGATCTGCCAGCTGACGCCGCCGGGGTCGGGGTGCTCGATCGTGATCGGTGAGGGGGCGGTCCCGAAGATGGAGCCGGGCAGCATCAAGGGGTTGCAATTGGTGGTCAATGATCTGAAGCGCGCGCATGCCGAACTGGTCGAGCGCGGTGTCGAGGTGAGTGACATCCAGGTGCTGCCGGGGCCGGTCACCGAGGGGGACCCGTTGAACAACAGCGGGTTCGTGTTCTTCGACGACCCGGACGGCAACAGCTGGGCCGTCCAGCAGATTTCGAATCGCCCCTGAGACACCTCGGGGCGGGTGGCCCGAAAGCCGCCCGCCCCGAACCGGATTCGAGCGTTACGACACGACCGGCAGGTACACCTTGTTGCCCGCCTCGGCGAATTCGGCGGACTTCTCGGCCATTCCGGCCTCGATGGCGTTCACGTCGGTGAGGCCGTGCTTCTCCGCGTAGTCGCGCACGTCCTGCGAGATGCGCATGGAGCAGAACTTCGGACCGCACATGGAGCAGAAGTGCGCGGTCTTGGCGGGCTCGGCCGGCATGGTCTCGTCGTGGTACTCCCGCGCGGTGTCGGGGTCCAGCGAGAGGTTGAACTGGTCGGTCCAGCGGAACTCGAAGCGCGCCTTGGACAGCGCGTTGTCCCGCTCCTGGGCGCGCGGGTGCTGCTTGGCCAGGTCGGCGGAGTGGGCGGCGATCTTGTAGGTGATCACGCCGACCTTCACGTCGTCGCGGTTGGGCAGGCCCAGGTGCTCCTTGGGCGTCACGTAGCACAGCATCGCGGTGCCGGCCTGGGCGATGATGGCCGCGCCGATGGCCGAGGTGATGTGGTCGTAGGCGGGCGCGATATCGGTGGCCAGCGGGCCGAGGGTGTAGAACGGAGCCTCCTCGCAGAGCTCCTCCTCCAGCCGCACGTTCTCCACGATCTTGTGCATCGGCACATGGCCGGGGCCCTCGATCATCACCTGCACGCCATAGGATTTCGCGATCTTGGTGAGTTCACCCAGGGTGCGCAGCTCGGCGAACTGGGCCTCGTCATTGGCGTCCGCGATGGAACCCGGACGCAGGCCGTCACCGAGGGAGAAGGTGATGTCGTACTTCGCCAGGATCTCGCAGAGTTCGCGGAAGTTGGTGTACAGGAACGATTCCTGGTGATGCGCCAGGCACCACGCCGCCATGATCGACCCACCGCGGGACACGATGCCGGTGACGCGCTTGGCGGCCAGCGGCACGTAGCGCAGCAGCACGCCCGCGTGCACCGTCATGTAGTCGACGCCCTGCTCGGCCTGCTCGATCACGGTGTCGCGGTAGATCTCCCAGGTGAGCTTGGTGGGATCGCCGTTCACCTTCTCCAGGGCCTGGTAGATCGGCACGGTGCCGACCGGAACCGGGGAGTTGCGCAGGATCCACTCGCGGGTCTCGTGAATGTTCTTGCCGGTGGACAGGTCCATGATGGTGTCGGCGCCCCAGCGGGTGGCCCACACCATCTTCTCGACCTCCTCGGCGATGGAGGAGCTCACGGCCGAGTTGCCGATGTTCGCGTTGATCTTCACCGCGAACTGCTTGCCGATGATCATCGGCTCGGACTCGGGGTGCTTGTGGTTGGCGGGGATCACCGCGCGACCCGCGGCCACCTCGTCGCGCACCAGCTCGGGCGAAACGCCTTCGCGGGCAGCGATATAGCGCATCTCGTGGGTGATGACGCCCTGGCGCGCCCAGTTCAGCTGGGTCGGCGGGCCGTCGACCCGCGGCTTGTCCCAGCCGTCGCGCAGCTTGGGCAGGCCCGCCTCGAGATCGATGGCGGCGGTGTCGTCGGTGTACGGACCCGAGGTGTCGTACACGTCGAAATGCTCGCCATTGGTCAGGTTGATGCGCCGCACCGGTACCCGCAGCGTGGCGCCGTCGGCCTCGACCTGTTCGTAGTGCTTGACGCTGCCCGCGATGGGGCCGGTGGTCACGGTGTCGACCGGGGCGGCCGAGCTGGAGACACGACTCGATGACATGGCATATCCTCCCTACGCCGGCATTACCCGGTCAGGTTCATACGGTCGACGGCCCACTAGCCGTCCTCTCAGCCCGCTGGTGCGAGCCCCCGTTGGCAAACTTTTTCCGAGCCGACCATACCCGGCCCCGGGGCACGGCAACCCCGGGACCGTGGAATATACGATCCGGTCTGCTCCGAGCGGGTAGTGCGCCGCTCAGTTCTCGCGTGGCCCGATCGGCCAGCCCAGCGCGCCGAAGGCGGCGTTCAAAGAGATCTCGGTCTGCGTGGCGAGCGCGTCCAGACTGCCGAGCATGGTGACCACGTCCTCGGTGCGGCAGCCCGCCGGCTCGGGCGCGCCCGGAGCCAGGCGCGACTTGATCCAGTTGAACGCGTCCGCCATGCCGAGCGTGGTCAGGGTCAGGTGCTCGCTGAGATGATCGCGCGTGTAGTGGACCGACGCCCCGCCCTCACACCAGCGCCCCACCATCCGGTCGTTCGTGAACCACGGCACGGCCTCGTCGAACACGCCCTGATAGACCAGCAGCGGCGCGGTCGGCGGCGTGCCGCCCAGCACCGTCGCGTCGAAGACCTCGCGAATCTCCGGCAGGGCCAGGTAGTCCGCGATCGGGATGGTCAGCATGCGCTGGTAGTCGGTGAACATGAGGGTCAGCGCGTTGCGCACCAGGCACTGGTGCGCGGTGCGGTCCATGAGCGCCCGGCCCGCCGGGGTCAGGTACCGCTCGGTGGTCTCGGCGAACCGCGGGTAGGCGTTGCGCAGCGACGCGATCCCCACGCCGATGAGACTGGCGAACAGGGAACCGTTGACGTGCAACAGGGATTCGACATCCGAGACCGGCGCGCCCAGCGCGATGCCCTTGATGTTCAGCTCCGGCGCGTAACCCGGCTGCGTCTCCGCGGCCCAGCCGCTGCCCATGCCGCCGCCGGAGTAACCCCACAGCGCCACCGGGGTATTCGCGCCGTCCAGGCCCAGCGGCGCGAAGCTCTCGGCGGCGCGGACACTGTCCAGAACCAGGTACCCGGGTTCCTTCGCCACGGCGAGATGCCCGTCCAGCCCCTCGTAGTCGGGGATGTTGATCGCGTAACCCTGGCTGATGGAGGCCGCGACTTCCAGGTACTCGGTGGTGGAGTGGATACCCTCCAACGCCGGTAGTCCACCACCCTGCCGCAGCACATAGGACGGCGCGCACGCCGGTGCGGTGCTGTCGTAGAAGAACTGGTGCGAGACCAGCGGGCGACCGCGGGAGGTGTTCGCGCCCTCGGGAATCGCGACGGTGGTGGCCGCCACGGCCGGTCGCCCGAACAGGTCGGTGGTGCGGTAGAGCAGCTGCCACGACCGCACGTGCACGGGCAGCACGGTGAGCACCGCGAGCTGAACCTCACGCGTGCGCAGCACGGTTCCCGGCGCGGTCGACGCGAATCCCTCGGGAGCTCCGTAGAACGGATCCTGATCGACCGGAAGTGGTTGCGCGGCAGCGGGTCCGGGATGCGCGCCACCCAGTACCACGGCCGCGGCGGCCGTCACTGCCGTCGCGAGCGCAGCCGCGAGCAGCCGCCTCCCTCGCGGTCGGCGATCCCCTGCGATTGCCACGTCCGTGTTCCCTTCCTCGACGTGACAGCGATTACAGCACGACATCGAGTTACCAACAAGATGTCTTTCTGAAATGTGCTTGGCTATCGTTTAGGTATGTCCCGCAGCAAATCTGCCGCGTCGACCGGCGCGCCCCCCGTCCGGCGTCGCATCCGCGGCCTCGACGCCGGCGAGCGCAGCGCCCAGCGCCGCCGTCAGCTCCTCACCGCCGCGACCGAACTCTTTGCCCGGCAAAGCTATTCGGGCACCTCCATCGAACAGATCTGCCAGCACGCCTACGTCGGCACCAAGGGCTTCTACGACCACTTCGACAGCAAGGAGGCCTGCTACACCGCACTGCTGGAACAGATCACCACTGGCATCCAGCAACGCGTCGCCGAGGTGGCCGCCGAGACCGCCGACGCCGACTGGCCCACCCGCCGGGCCGCCGTGCTCGCGGCCTTCGTCCACGCCATCGCCGACGATCGCCGGCTGGCGAAGGTCACCTTCGGCGAAGCGGGCGGCATCTCACCCGCCGTCGAGGCCATGCGCCGCGCCAACCGCCGCTGGTCCGCCGAATTCCTGAAACACCAATGGCTGCAAGCCGACCCGCGCGAGGAGCCCCGCCTGCCGGCGCTGTCCCTGGCCACCGTCGGCGGCATGTTCGAACTCGTCGCCGACTGGCTGCACCACCACGACGACGGCGGCGCCCCGGAATCGGTGGACACCCTGATCGCCGACCTCGAGCACTTCGTCATCGTCGTCGACGCGGGGCGCGCCGCCCGCCGCTAGCGGACCAGCGCGACCTCGCGGTCCTCGTCGTCGTCGGCCGCCGCGCCTGACTCCTCCTCCAGTCCGATCCGCTGGTGCAGCGCCGCAAGCGGTTTCGGGGCCCACCAGTTGGCGGTGGACATCAGGCGCATGAGGGCCGGGGCCAGCAGGCCGCGGATGACGGTGGCGTCGGCGACCACGGCCAGCGCCAGGCCGATGCCGAACAGCTTCATCGGGGCGACCTCGGAGGTGGCGACCGCCAGCAGGACCACCGCCATCAGGCCGGCGGCGGCGGTGAAGATGCGGCCGGTGCGGGCCACGCCCAGCGCCACGGAACGGGTATTGGCCGCGGGGGAGCGGTCGGAGGCGAGCCACTCCTCGCGGATGCGCGACAGCAGGAAGACCTCGTAGTCCATGGACATGCCGAAGGCCAGGCAGATCATCAGGATCGGCATGAACAGGTCGATGCTGCCGGTGGCGGTGAAGCCCAGCAGGCTCGCGCCGTGGCCCTGTTCGAAGACCCAGATCATGGCGCCGAAGGTGGCGGTCAGCGACAGCAGGTTCAGCAGCAGGGCCTTCACCGGGAGGACCACACTGCCGGTGAACAGGAACAACAGGATCAGGGTGATGATCGCGATGATCGCGCCCGCCACGGGCAGCCGGCTGATCACCGAATCCATGGTGTCCTCGTTCAACGCGGCCGCGCCGCCGAAGAGGACCTCGCCGGGGGCGGGCACCGCGCGGAGTTCGGCGAGCTGGTGCTTACCCTCCGCGGAGTACGGGGCGATCCGGGTGCCGACCGACAGGTACGCGCCGTCGGGTCCGGCCATCTGTTGCACGCCGGGGGCCATCTTCGCGCCGTTCACGTAGACGCCGTCGCTGGACAGCACCGCCGGAACCCCCGGCACCTGTGAAAGCCGGGCGGCATACGCGCCGATCTCCTTGCCGTCCCCGTGGAATCCGGGCAGCGCCACCACCGCGCTGGAGGCCATATCGGCGTTGAAGTCGTGCCGCAGCGCGTCACCGACCTGACGGCTGGAGGCGAAGGTGCCGATCACCCGGTCGTCGGGGGTGCCGAAATGCGCCTTCAGGAACGGGGATCCGAGCGCCAGCAGCACCGCCGCGGTGACCACGGCGACCGGCAGCGCTCGCCGCATGACACCGGTGACCAGCCGGTACCAGAAGGTCTCCTCCGGCCGCTTCGGTGCGGGCTCACCGCGACCCAGCAAGCGGCGCACCGGCTTCCGCAGATCCCAGGCATTGACGCGATCGCCGAGCAGCATCAGGGCGGCGGGCAGCAGCAGCACCGACGCGCCCACGGCCGCGACCACCACGGCGACCCCGGCATAGGCGAAGGACTTGAAGAACGGCTGCGGGAACACCGCCAGCGCCGCCAGCGCCAGAGCGACGGTCAGACCGGAGAAGACCACGGTCCGCCCGGCCGTCTGCACCGACCGCAGGATCGCCGCCCGATTGTCGCGGCCATCGGCCAGCTCCTCGCGATACCGGCTGACGATGAACAGGCTGTAGTCGATGGCCAGCGCCAGGCCCAGCGCGCTGGTCATGTTCAACGCGAAGATCGACACATCCATGAACGTGGTCATGGCGCGCAGGATGCCGAGCGTGGCGGCGATCGCGAACAGCCCCACGCCCACCGGCAGCAGGGCCGCGATCACGCTGCCGAACACCAGCACCAGCAGCAGCGCCGACACCGGCACCGCGATGGCCTCGGCCAGCAGCAGATCCTTCTCGACCTGGTGATTGATATCGGCGAAGGATCCGGCCATGCCGCCGACCCGCACCTGCACGCCGTCGCGGTCGCCATCGAGCTCGGTGGACAGGTCCGCGGCCCGGTTCTGCACCTCGGTGTCGGTGCCGGTCACCGTGGCCATGATCAGCCCGCGCTGCCCGTCCTTGCTCTTCAACGCGGTGGCCAGATCGGGCCGGGCCGCGCTGTTGGCCCAATAGGACTGCACGCCGGTGACCGTCGGGTCGTGGCCGAGCAGGTCGGTGACGCGCTGCGCCTCGGCGCGCACCTCGGGGCTGTTGACGCCGCCGCCACCGCTCACCATGACGATGAGATTCGGATTGCCGCCCGGGAAGCTCTCGGTGATGAAGTCGTTGGCCCGCACCGATTCCAGCGAGCCGGTCAGATACCCGCCGCCGACCATATGGGATTTCACGGTGGCCCCGAAGCCACCGCACACCAGCATCAGCAGCAGCGCGGCCACCAGCACGGCACGCGGGCGCGCCATGGCGAACCGGGCAGAAGTGGTCAACATCGACGCCGCCCTCCGAAAGTCGCAAACTTTCGGAACGGTACTTTCCCTGATCGACCGACCGGTAGGTTGAGTGACCATGCTCATGGTGATGCGACTCTGCTATTACTCGGCTTTCGCGATGCGCCCGCGGACTTCGCCCAGCTCCAGGCGCCCGCCGCCGACCGCCGGAGCGCTGGCCGTGAGCACCACCTCATCACCGTCCTGCAGGAACGTCCGCTGCACGCCGTTCAATTCGAACGGCTCGGCGCCACCCCAGCTGATCTCCATCAGCGACCCGCGCTCGCCGCGATCGGCGCCGGAAATGGTGCCGGAGGCGAACAGGTCGCCGGTGCGGGTGGAGGCCCCGTTCACCGTCAGGTGGGCCAGCATCTGCGCCGGCGACCAGTACATGCGGCGGTACGGGGGAGTGGAGACCAGCTGCCCGTTCCAGGCCACCCGGACCGTGATGTCCAAACCCCAGGCCTGCTCATCCCGCAGGTACGGCAGTGGCTCGGGATGCTGCGGCGGCAAGGGAATCCGCGCCGCGGCCAGGGCGTCGAGCGGAGTCACCCACGCGGACAGGCTGGTCGCGAAGGACTTGCCCAGGAACGGGCCCAGCGGCTGACCCTCCCACGCCTGGATGTCGCGCGCCGACCAGTCGTTGACCAGCGCCACCCCGAAGACATGGTCGGTGAAGTCGCCGGTACCGATCGGCGTGCCGAGCGCGGAACCCGCGCCCACCACGAAACCCAGCTCGGCCTCGATGTCCAGGCGGCGGCTCGGGCCGAAATCCGGTGTGCCGGACTCGGTCCGGCGCTGCCCGTGCGGCCGGATGACGTCGGTGCCCGACACCACCACGGTGCCCGCGCGGCCGTGATAGCCCACCGGCAGATGCCGCCAATTCGGCAACAGCGGTTCACCGTCCGGGCGCAGCATGCGGCCCAGGGCGGTGGCGTGATCGAGGCTGGCGTAGAAGTCGACGTAGTCGCCGATCTCGATCGGCAGATCCAAACGGACCGCGCGCACCTCGTGCACCGCGGCCGCGGGCAGGTCCGCCTCGGCGGCCGTGCGCACCCGCTCCCGGATCTCGCGCCAACAGCGCGGACCCTGGGTCATGAAGGCGTTCAGGCTGGGCTGGTGGAACATCGGATCGTCGAGCGCCAGCGCCAGATCGATCACGGTGTCGCCCAGCCGGGCGCCCACCCGGGGTTCCGCGCCCGAGGGGCGGAATACGCAGTACGGCAGGTGGTCCAGCCCGAAGCCGGAATCCGCGGGCACCTCGATGCGCACCCGGCTGCTCAATTCAGATCCATTCCGACGGCCCCTTGCCCGACCAGGTCCACGCGTAGCGCGGGTCCTCGCACGCGAGCGCGCCCTCGCCCAGCTGCAACGGATGGAAAGTGTCCACCATGACCGCCAGTTCGTCGAAGAAGTCGATACCGATACTGCGTTCGTAGGCTCCGGGCTGCGGACCGTGCGCGTAACCGCCCGGATGCACCGACACCGAACCCTGCCCGATCCCGGATCCCTTGCGCGCCTCGTAGTTTCCGCCGCAATAGAACATGATCTCGTCGGAGTCCACGTTCGAGTGGTAGTAGGGCACCGGGATCGACAGCGGGTGATAGTCCACCTTGCGCGGCACGAAATCGCAGACCACGAAATTCTGGCCCTCGAACGCCTGATGCACCGGCGGCGGCTGGTGCACCCGGCCGGTGATCGGCTCGAAATCGGCGATATCGAAGGTGAACGGGTACAGGCAGCCGTCCCAGCCGACCACATCGAAGGGATGGGTGGCGTAAACCATGCTGGTGCCGACGATCTCACCGGCGGGACGGTGCTTGACCAGCACCTCCACCTCCTCACCGGTGAACTGGACCGGTTCGGTGGGACCGTGCAGATCGCGCTCGCAGTACGGCGAATTCTCCAGGAACTGGCCGTATTTCGAGAGGTATCGCTTGGGTGGGGTGATATGGCCGGAACCCTCGATGATGTAGGCGCGCAACGGTTCCGGCCCGTCCGGAATCCAGCGGTGGGTGGTGGCGCGCGGCAGCAGCACCTGATGGCCCTGCCGCACCGGCAGCGTGCCGAACACGGTTTCCACTCGCCCCGAACCGGATTCGATATAGGCCAGTTCGTCGCCGATGGCATTGCGGTAGAGCGCCGATTCGCGCAGCGCCGCCACATAGGAGATGCGCACGTCGGCATTGCCGAGCAGCAGCCGCCGCCCGGTCACCACATCGCTGTCGTCCGGCCTGTCGCCCGGGAACAGTTCGTGCAGTCTCAGATGCCGGTGCCGCAGTGGGTGATTCGGGAACAGCCGCTGCTGCGGCAGCACCCACACCGAGGAATCCACGATGGCCGGGGGCAGTCCGCGGTGATAGAGCAGCGAGGAATCGCCGGAGAAGCCCTCTTCTCCCATCAGCTCCTCGTAATAGAGCCGGCCCCGCTCATCTCGATGCTGCGTATGCCGCTTGGGCGGCACCGAACCAACCTGCCGATAGAACGTCATGGCGTCCTCCCGCTGACCGATGGTCGATTTCCATCGTAGTCAGGCGTGACGCAGCGCGCGGTAGACCGCCGCGCCGACGAACTCTCCCAGAGTGTCGGGGTTCCAGTCGCCCGGCTCGGTCAGCAGGGTGCGGACCGCGCCCTCGCCGGCCGACACCCACAATTCGACCAGCGCCGGAAGCTTGTGTTCGGCGTCGGCGGTACCCCAGGCCGCCAGGGTCGGGCGCAGTCGGCGGGTGCAGCGCTCCACCGCCAGCAGCCGCCCCTTGCCGAACGAATCCGCCACGGCCGGATCGGGATTGCCGTACAGCAGCCGCCAGGTGTCGGGACGTTGGGAGACCGTGTGCAGCAAGGCGCGGAAGCCCGCCACGAACACCGCCTCGTCCGCCTCCACCCGGCGGCGGGGCAGCGTCTCCAGCACGCCCTGCACCAGGTAGTCCTCCTCGCGCCGGATGAGCGCCTCGAGCAGCTCCACCCGATCCGCGAAGCAGGCGTAGACGACCGGGCGGGTGACCTTCATGCGATCGGCCACCGCGGCGATGGTGACCGCCGCGATGCCGTCGGCGACGGCGATCTCCAGCGCGGTGTCGAGGACCTGCGGGCGACGGCGTTCGGGACCCAGATGCCGCGCGCGCTGGCGCGGTCGTGTCGCCGAATCGGTGCCCATGCGCACCGACGATAGCAGCGGCCCGGAAGATCGTTTCCTGCAGCCGTGAACAAAAATTCTACATTCACGAATGAAAGCGTGGGACACCGCCCGCATCGCCATGATGAGCAAGATCCTCGGCTTCTACGGCATGCAGTACTGGTACGTCTGGCGGGTCGCGATCCTGGGCCTGGGCCCGATCTGGCAGAGCGCCAACGCCGAGGCCAAGGCTGCCCTGGACCTGGTGCGTCGCCCGGTCGCGGACCCCGTCCGCTTCGAGAAGGTCCTCACCCGGGTCCGAGCTCTCGCCGGAACCTACGAAATGAACCCCTGACCGTCGGGAGCCGGCGGTCGCCCGCCATGAAATTGGTCGAATGACCGGTCGGCTATTGGCGAAGCATATGCGAGCCGGGGTTCCCGTGAATCAGGTCACGGTCACTCCGCGGCAGGCCAGCGAGTTGTACGGACGCAAATCCAGCTCGAGCGCATAACGGCACGGTTAACTTTTCTCGATCGGGCCGGGTCGGCGAGGGCCCGGACGGTTAAGACGTCTGCCTACGCTTGCGTAACCGGACGGGCGTACGGAATCGTTCGGGTCGATCCCAGATTTTGATCTGAAGACCCGCGTCGAAACTTCAGCCGAGGAGGCCCTTCCGTGTCCCATTACAAGGCGAACCTACGAGACATCGAGTTCAACTTGTTCGAAGTTCTGGGGATCGGGGGACTGCTGGACGGGGGCGCCTACGGTGACCTCGACGGCGACACCGCGCGGGAGATGCTCGCCGAGGCCAAGCGCCTCGCGGAAGGGCCGATCGCGGAGTCCTTCGCCGACGCCGACCGCAACCCGGTCGAGTTCCTGCCCGACCAGCACACCATCACCGTGCCCGAATCGCTGAAGAAGACCGTGGCCGCGGTCAACGAGGCCGGCTACTCCGGCCTGGGCATGGCCGAGGAGATGGGCGGCGTGGCCGCCCCCAACGCCCTCATCTGGGCCATCCAGGAGATGCTGGTCGCCGCCAACAACTCGGCCTCCTTCTTCAACATGGGCCCGCTCATGCACAAGGTGCTCTTCGACGAGGGCACCGAAGAGCAGCAGCGCTGGGCCACCCACGCCTGGGAGAACCGCTGGGGCGGCACCATGGTGCTCACCGAGCCCGACGCCGGCTCCGACGTCGGCATGGGCCGCACCAAGGCCATCGAACAGGCCGACGGCACCTGGCACATCGAGGGCGTGAAGCGCTTCATCTCCGGCGGCGACGTCGGCGACACCGCCGACAACATCTTCCACCTGGTGCTGGCCCGCCCCGAGGGCGCCGGACCCGGCACCAAGGGCCTGTCGCTGTTCATGGTGCCGCGCTTCCTGTTCGACCCGCGGACCATGGAACTCGGCGCCAAGAACGGCGCGCTGGTCACCGGCGTCGAGCACAAGATGGGTATCAAGTCCTCGCCCACCTGTGAGATCACCTTCGGCGGCGACATCCCGGCCGTCGGCTACCTGGTCGGCGGGGTGCACAACGGCATCGCGCAGATGTTCAAGGTCATCGAGAACGCGCGGATGATGGTGGGCACCAAGGCCACCGGCGCGCTGTCCACCGGCTACCTCAACGCCCTCGAGTACGCCAAGCAGCGTGTCCAGGGCGCGGACCTGACCCAGATGACCGACAAGGCCGCCCCGCGCGTCACCATCACCCACCACCCCGACGTGCGCCGCTCGCTGGCCACCCAGAAGGCGTACGCGGAAGGCCTGCGCGCGCTGTACATGTACTGCGCCTCCTACCAGAACGCCGATGTGGCACAGGCCAATTACGGTGTCGACGCCGAACTCGCCGAACGGGTCAACGACCTGCTGCTGCCGATCGTGAAGGGCTGCGGCTCCGACCGCGCCTACGAGTCGCTGACCGAATCGCTGCAGACCCTGGGTGGCTCCGGCTACCTGCAGGACTACCCGATCGAGCAGTACATCCGCGACTGCAAGATCGACTCGCTCTACGAGGGCACCACCGCCATCCAGGCGCAGGACTTCTTCTTCCGCAAGATCATTCGCGACAAGGGCGTGGCGCTCGGGCACGTCGCGGGCCTGATCCAGCAGTTCGTCGACGGCGGCCCCGACCAGTTCAAGATCGAACGCGGACTGCTCGGCGCGGCCCTGGCCGACGTCCAGGCCATGGCGGCCGCGCTCACCGGCTACCTGATGGCCGCGCAGCAGGAGGTCGACGAGCTCTACAAGGTGGGCCTCGGCTCGGTCCGATTCCTGTACGCCGTCGGCGATCTCGTCATCGCGTGGCGACTGCTCGAGCACGCCGCCATCGCCCAGGCGGCGCTGGACGCGGGCGCGGCCGAGAAGGACAAGAACTTCTACACCGGCAAGGTCGGCGTGGCGTCCTGGTTCGCCAAGAACAAGCTGCCGCTGCTCAGCGCCTCGCGGTCGGTGATCGAGAACCTCGACAACGACATCATGAAGCTGGACGAAGCGGCTTTCTGATTCACCCCTGATCGCCGGCCCCGCACCTGTGGTGCGGGGCCGGATTTCGTTGGGGGATCAGGTGACACCGACAGACACGCACAGTTCATCGCTGACCCGCCGATACGTGTCGTGGTGAGCGGGTACAACTACGGCATGGTCTTCCCGATTACCTTCGGCTGGATCCAGATCGTGCTGTTGGTGTTGGGCATCGCGGCCATCGGATTACTGGTCACGGCGGTATTGAAAGCCCGCACGGTCGGCTGGCGGGTGCTGGTCGGACGCGGCATGGGCGCGGCGGGGCTGGCATTCGTCGCGGTGGTGATCCTGTGGATCACCACGCTCCTGCAAACCTTCCTCGGACTCACCGGCGAGGTGAAGGCCGCGCACATCGAAGTAAAACCCGTTGCGGGGCAGGAACACCTGCTGGATGTCAACCTCACCCTCTACGGCGACGAGGGCCACGGCGACCAGCACAAGACCTACCAGGTCGAGGGCGACATGTGGGTGCTGCAGGCCAATATCGTGGAGCTCGAGGCCTGGGTGAACGCCCTGGGCTTCCACGCCGGGTACAAGGTGACCCGGCTCTACGGACAGCGCCTCGACGGCGTCGCCACCAAACAGAACCAGATCTTCCTCAACGGCAGCGACACCGACTTCTTCCAGGACATGAAGGACAAGACCTGGTACACCAGGCCTTTCGTGCGCTCGACCAACGGCAACGCGGTGATCGCCGTCCCGGGCGCCTACGACGTGTTCATCTCCCGCGACGCCATCAAGGCCCGGCCGGTCTAGCCGGGCCCGGCCGAACTAGTCCGCGAGCACCGCGGTCACCGGCGCGTGATCGCTGGCGCCCTTGCCCTTTCGCTCCTCCCGGTCCACGTTCGCGTCGGTGACGCGCGCGGCCAGGGCGGGGGAGGACAGGATGTAGTCGATGCGCATGCCCTCTTTACGGGGGAAGCGCAGCTGCGTGTAGTCCCAGTAGGTGTAGACGCCGGGGCCCGGGTGGAACGGCCGCATCACATCGGTGAAACCGGCCTCGTCGAACGCGTCGAAGGCGTCCCGTTCCGGTTCGGACACATGGGTTTTGCCCTCGAAGAACTCCGGCGACCACACATCCAGATCGGTCGGGGCGATATTCCAGTCACCCACCAGCGCGATCTGCGCGTCCGGATCCTCCGACAGCCACTTGGCGCCCGCTGCCCGCAGCGCCGCCAGCCACTCCAGCTTGTAGGCGTAATGCGGGTCGTCGAGCGCGCGGCCGTTCGGCACGTACAGGCTCCACACCCGCACCCCGCCGCAGGTCGCGCCGATCGCGCGGGCCTCCACCACCGGTGTGCTCAACAGGGATTCGCCCGCGTCCTTGTCGAAACCGGGCTGATCCGGGAAGTTGATCTCGACCTCGTCCAGGCCCACCCGGGAGGCGATGGCCACCCCGTTCCACTGGTTCAGGCCCACGTGCGCGACCTCGTACCCGGCCGCCTCGAAGGCCTCGAACGGGAACTGCTCGTCCTTGCACTTGGTTTCCTGCATGGCCAGCACATCGATATCGGCGCGGTCCAGCCACGCCAGCACCCGATCCTGCCGGGTGCGGATCGAGTTCACATTCCAGGTGGCGATACGCACGGCGGTAAACCTTTCGGAACTAGTGTCTTACGTGAGCGGGCGGCGCGCGATCAGGGTGCGGCGTACCGGTAGCTGTGATGCTCGACGAAGCCCATCTCCTGGTACAACGCCAGCGCCGCGTCATTCTCGTCCGACACCTGAACATAGGCGTGAGTGGCCCCGTGCGTGCGGCCCCAGCGGATCATCTCCGCGCACACCAGCGCGCCCAGTCCGTGCCGCCGATGCCCGGACGCCACCGCCACACAGGTCAGGCCCACCCAGCGGCGGCCGTCGGGGGCCGTGGTCACCGCGGCCCGGCCGATCGCGATCGGCGCGGGCAGACCCAGCGTGGCGAAGGTGACCTCGCCGTCGCGGATCGCGGTCAGCACGTCCACCACCGGGGTCGAGCCGACATCGGTGTCACCGCCCCGATGCCGGTGCATGGACAGCCACGCCCCGTCGGGTTCGGGGGTGAACCGCACCATGGACGGGCCCGACGGCAGGGCCATGGTCTCGATGTCGACCGCCAGCACCCGGGTCTCGTGCCAGGTCCGCCACTCGGCGGGCCGGGTCGCCAGCCGATCGGGCAGTTGCAGCTGCAACGGCAGGCCGTGCGCGGTGTACCACTCGCCGATGCGGCGCAGGGTCTCGGTGTTCATCAGCGCCGGACCGTCCGTACCGCCCAGCGGCACCGCGGAATTCGCGCGATAGGTGTAGCCGTCGCCGGCGCGCAGCAGCCAGCCGTCGATCCAGGACCGCATCAGGCCCGGCCAGCCGTCCGCGGCCGCCGCCTCCAGGGATCGGATCTCACTGGTCCGAATGGGCCTGGGGCCGAGCGGTTTCCAGGCCACCACCTGATCCCGGGCGATCGACACCACCTGACCGTCGGCGGTGCGCACGGTCAGCGGTTCGGTGGCGATCAGTTCGCCGATCACATCCGTCAACGGCTGTGGATACCCCGCGGGCAGGCGGTAGCGCACCACCACCCGCTTGCCGACCGGCGGGAGCGCCCCGGCGCCGCCGGGGCCGGGCTCGGAGTCGGTCATGACCGATCAGTCGTCGAGATCGTCGTCGTCGTGTCCGAAGGGGTCCGGCACGGTGCCCGGGACCCAGCTCAAACCCGGCTTACCCCAGCCGTTTCGCTTGATGGCCTTCTTCGCGGCGCGGGCATTGCGGCCGACCAGCACGTCCACGTACAGGAAGCCGTCCAGATGCCCGGTCTCGTGCTGCAGCATGCGGGCGAAGAAGCCGTGGCCCTCCAGCTCCACCGGCTCACCGTGCTCGTCGGTGCCGGTGACCTTGGCCCAGTCGGCACGACCGGTCGGGAACTGCTCGCCGGGGACCGACAGGCAGCCCTCGTCGTCATCGTCGGGATCCGGCATGGATTCGGGGATCTCCGAGGTCAGCAGCACCGGATTCACCACGCAGCCGCGGCGGCGGACGGCCTTGCCGCCTTCGCCCTCGTCCGGGCAGTCGTAGACGAAGATGCGCGGCGACTGCTCGTCCTCGTCCTCGATGATCACCTGATTGGCGGCCAGACCCACCCCGTGCGCGGCGTCCATCGTCTCGTACATATCCGCGATCAGCTGCGCCAGCTCTTCCGGAGTCCGCGTGACCGGAGTGGTCGCTCGGTGCAGAACCGGGTCGCCGACAATGCGAATCGGGAGAATAGCCATGCTCAGCACCCTATAGTGCGGCGTTTACCGGGGTGATCACACCCTGGGGACGTGTCCGGATCGGTGCCCGGAACCCTCGACACGCCGGGGCTCACGTCACAAAACACGCCGATCGGTACGCATCGCGTTGTCCGTGGCGCGTGGTTGAATGACACCGACGCAAGCACCATATTCGTCTGGTGACCACTCGGCGAGGGAGCTCTATGGACAGCGCAGCGGCACGCGACATTCCCGCAAGCGAGGACGGTCCTTCCGACGAGGATGGCGCGCACGGGCTTTCCCGCCGTGAGCTCGAGATTCTCGATTTCGAGCGCAAATGGTGGAAGTACGCCGGCGCGAAGGAAGAAGCCATCCGCGAACTGTTCGACCTCTCGGCGACCCGCTACTACCAGGTCCTGAACGCGGTCGTCGACAAACCCGAAGCGCTGGCGGCGGACCCGATGCTGGTCAAGCGCCTGCGACGGCTGCGCGCCAGCCGCCAGAAGACCAGGGCCGCACGCCGTCTCGGATTCCAGGTGTGAGCCGCGCCGTGACCGTGAGCCGGCTCTCCACCCGGCCCGCGTCCGCGCTTGATCCCGCGCGGGCGGCCCTGCACCCATTAGGCTCGACGCCGTGAGCAACCCGAATTCGCCGGCCGGCGGTCCGCCGCTGCGGGCCCTGGCGATGGTCCTGATCGCGCTGGCCATCGTGTTCGCCGGGATCGGCGCGATGTCCCTGTCGAGTTCGGACTCCTCGGACAGCAGTGCCGGATCGACCTCCCAGGCCGCCACCACCACTGCGGCGCAGCAGAATTCGACCCAGGCGGCCACCCCGCCGATGGTGCCCAGCACCCTCGCGCCCACGACCACCACGGCCACGACCACCACCGCCGCGCCGACCACCACCACCGCCGCGGGCGTCGACAAGTCGGTCCCGGTCCGGGTCTACAACAACGGCACCGTCGCCGGACTGGCCAAGAAGACCGGCGATCAGCTCAGCGGTGAGGGCTACAACATCACCGAGGTCGGCAACTATCCCAACGGCGTCATCCCGAAAACCACCGTGTACTACGGCAGTTCGCCCAAGGAGCAGGCGCTGGCCAAGGCCATCGCCGCCGAACTGGGCTGCGCCGCCGAACCCCGCTTCCCCGGGATCTCGGACTCGCCCACCGGTGTCATCATCATCGTCACCGGCAACTGAATCGTTGTCCCCCGGCCGCCGGACCGCCACCCGAAAGAAACCGTGCGGCCCCTCCACGGGACACACGCACGGCTCTGGCATCATCTTGTCCGGTACGAACTATGTCCACCCTGCTTTCCCGATAAACTCGGACTCGTAAAGGAGTTCCCCGATGGCCTCGTCCTCAACTCGTCGCCCGTCCTGGTGGACTGTTGCCCCGGTGCTCGCGGTCGCGGCCCTCGGGCTCACCGCCTGCTCCAACAGCCAGGAATCGAGTGACGTCAAGGGGACGACCCCGCCGGTGTTCACCAGCTCGCCCGCCCCCGCGGGCGCGGCGACCGGCCACGGCACCGAGGGCGACACCAACGCCCCCCGGGAGTCCACCGCCGTCACCCTGAAGGACCCCACCGGTGGCACCGTCGGCACCGCTTCCGTCGTGAAGGTGGGCAACCACCTCGAGATCACCGTCGAAGCCCACGGCCTCAAGCCCGGCTTCCACGGCCTGCACATCCACCAGTTCGGCAAGTGCGAGGCCAACTCCACCGCCCCCGCGGGCGGCGTGCCCGGCGACTTCCTGTCCGCCGGTGGCCACCTGCAGGTCGGTGAGCAGAACACGCATCCCGCCAGCGGCGACCTGACCTCGCTCGAGGTGCTCAAGGACGGCACCGCCAAGCTGGTCACCACCACCGACGCCGTCACCCTGGACGAGATCAAGGGCAAGGCCCTGATCATCCACGCCGGCGCCGACAACTTCGGCAACATTCCCACCCGGTACGCGCCCGCACCGGATGCGGACACCCTCGCGACCGGCGACGCGGGTGCACGGGTCGCCTGCGGCGTCGTCGCCTGAACCCATTGAGGTGAGCCATGGCCGGGGCAGGCATTCCGAAGGTCCCCTTCAATTCATCGCCCCGGCCCACGCTCGGCGTGGAATGGGAGGTCGCGCTCGTCGACAAGACGACGCGTGACCTGTCCAATACCGCGGCAGCCGTTTTCGAGGCCTGCGGCGACCTCCGCGCCTGGGACGGTACCCCGCAGATCACCAAGGAACTGCTGAAGAACACCGTCGAACTGGTCTCCGGCAAGCACGACACCGTGAGCGAGGTCGTCGACGAACTGCGCGCCACCCAGGACACCGTCCGGCGCGCGGCCGACCAGGTCGGCGTCGACCTGTTCTGCGCGGGCACCCATCCCTTCGCGCAGTGGTCCACCCAACAGCTCACGCGCAGTGCGCATTACGACGAACTCATCGAGCGCACCCAGTGGTGGGGCCGGCAGATGCTGATCTGGGGCGTGCACGTGCACGTCGGAATCTCGCACCCGGACAAGGTCTTTCCGATCCTCAACGCCATGCTGCCGTCGTATCCGCACCTGCTGGCGCTGTCCGCCTCCTCACCCATGTGGGCGGGCGTCGACACCGGCTACGCCAGCAATCGGGCGCTCATGTTCCAGCAGCTGCCCACCGCCGGACTGCCCTTCCAATTCGACAATTGGGGCCAGTTCGAGGGATTCGTGCACGACCAGATGAAAACCGGTGTGTTCGAACAGATCGGCGGCATGCACTGGGACATCCGGCCCGCACCCAAATGGGGGACCATCGAGGTCCGCATCTGCGACGGCACCCCCACCAAGGCCGAACTCGCCGCCATCGTGGCGCTGATCCACTCCCTCGTGGTCGATCTCGACCGGCGGGTGGAGAACGGCGAACCCCTGCCCGCCATCCTGCCGCCCTGGCATGTGCAGGAGAACAAGTGGCGCGCAGCGCGATACGGGCTCGACGCCATCATCATCACCGACGCCGACAGCAACGAGCGGCTTGTCACCGACGACCTCATGGATCTGCTCAACCGGCTGGAGCCGACCGCCAAGAGCCTCGGCTGCGAGAACGAGCTCGCCATGGTCGCCGACATCCCGAAGCGGGGCGCGTCCTATCAACGGCAGCGCCGGGTGGCCGCCGCCGCGCAGGGCGATCTGGTGTCGGTGGTCGACTCGCTGGTCCACGAACTCGAGCAGTGACGCCGAGCCGATACGGCGCACCGTCGCGAGTTCCCTTGGTGTGATTTCAGTTACGCGATTCTGCGGCCGCCGTACGCCATGGCCAGCGGCGATACCACGCTGACCGGGGGCTGTTCATCCGGGGTGGGATGCGGCGTTCAACTGGATATGGGGGCGGCGTTCACACGGCGTTTACTATGGCTGGATGTTGCTCGACGACCCGCGTTTCCAGACCGGCGGCGCAGCACGCCGATCAGGGACGCGGATGCCGTCGCCGCGCGTGCGGCTGGCGGCCGTGCTGACCGTGGGCGCCCTGGCACTCCTGGCCCTGCAAATCGTCGCCGCCCAGCACCACTTCACCGGTCCGCTGGAGAGCATCTGGGCCGACTTCGCGGGCAATGCCAAATCCTTCACCGTGCCGTGGGCCGGACTCGGGCTCGCGCTCATCGGACTGAACTGGCGGCGGCGCTTCATCGCCGTCGGCACGGCGCTCGGCATCGACATCGCCTACCAGTCGATTCGCAGCCTGGCCGGTGGTCCGCTGGCCATGGGCAACGGGCCGGTGCTCGTACTGCTCGGCATCCTCGGGCTCGCCCTGTGGCGGTGGCAGGGCAAGGATCGCGCCAACGCGCTGCACGCCGCCGCGCTCGGCATCCTGCTGGTGCTGTCCAGCAAGGTCGCCGACGTCTGGCTCGGCATCACCGTGCTCGCCGGGCCGCGCGTCCTCGACGAGCACATCGTGCTGGTCGACCACGCCCTCGGCGACCCCTCCTGGATGGCCGGGCAACTGCTCGAGTGGCTGGGGCCGGTGGCTTCCGCGGTCCTGCACTGGGTGTACATCGAACTGCCGGTCGGCGCGATGATCGTGACCATCTGGCAGCTGCGCAACGTCGTGAAGACGGGGGAGTGGCCGGGGCACTACCTGGTGCGGACCTTCCTGGTGATCGGGCTGATCGGGCCGATCTTCTACGTCATCTTCCCGGTCGTCGGGCCGATCTTCGCCTACGGCACCGAAGGGCACGCCTTCTCCCTCGGCACCTACTGGCCGAATGTGGTGCCGCCGGTGGACCTCTCGCCCGGCTCGATCGCCTTCGACCGGTTCGCCCCGCGCAACTGCATGCCGTCGCTGCATACCGCCTGGGCGCTGTCGATCTTCGTCCACTCCCGCCGCGACCCGCTGACCGGCGCCCCCGCTCCGACCTGGCTGCGCTGGGGCGGCGCCTTCTGGCTGCTCGCCACCGTCGGGGCCACCCTCGGCTTCGGCTACCACTACGGCGCCGACCTGGTGGCGGGCGCGGTGCTGTGCCTGGCCATCGAATCCGCGCTGCGCGCACCCGAACGCGGCTGGGACCGCACCCGCGTCCAGCTGGTCGGCGCGGGCGCCGCGCTGTTCGCCGGACTGCTGCTGTCCTACCGGTACCTGTCGGTCGAATTCGCCGAGCACCCGGTTCCGGCCGGCATCGTCGTCATCGGCCTGTCCGCCGCCTACGTGACGGCCTTCTACCGGACCTGGTTCGCCGAACCGGCCACCGCTCCGGCCGCCCAGCTCGACCTCGCCGCCCGCGCCTGACCGGTCCGGTTCAGGCGGTGGCGTCCCCGTTCGATGCCCCTTCGGGCGGGGTGGCCGCCGCCGCGGACGGCACCGGCAGCGGCCGCAGCCGGCGCAGCAGGAACATGCCCGCCAGACAGCCGCCCGCCACCAGCACCGAGGTCCACCCCGGAGTCGCCGTGGAACCCGAGCTGACCGCGCACAGACCCGAATCGCCGGACTGCATCGCGTAATCGCCGCGCGCCACGTAATCCCGCATGCCCAGCACCGCCGACGGCACGAACAGCAACGTGGTCCCCAGCACCCGGCTCGGCACGTACCGCGGCCGGGCCGCCAGCAGCCCGAAACCCAGCAGCCAGGACACCAGCGCCGCGCTGCCCACGATCAGCCACGCCTCGGAGGTGTCGCTGGTCAGCGCGGTCGACACCCCGACCAGCATGGACAGCCACAGGGCCGGCATCGGCGCGGACACCTGACTGCCCGCCCACATGCCGAACGCGCTCACCGCCACCAGCAGCGGGATCGACCAGGCCGGCATCTCCGCCGCGATCGTCGCCGCGCCCACCGCGCCGACGCCCACCGCGATCAGCACGATCTCCCCGTCCCGGCCCGGCAGCAGCATGGACGCGATCAGGGCGGTGCCGACCGAGGTCACCACGGCGAGCACGATGCCCGCCACACTGCCGCCGTGCCGGGCCAGCCACTCCGCGCTGAACAGGGTGATCAGCACCAGCAGCGTGCCCGCCAGGATCGGGGCCAGCGGCAGCTCGATCGACAGCCGTTGCGCGGCCGGTCCTTTCCGATTGATCAGCAGCGACACCACGGCCAGCGCGAACGCCAGCAGGACCATCCACATGGGCGGGATGTCGGAGGCGTGCCAGTGGTCCTTCAGATTGTCGGTGATACTGCCGCCGCCCACCCGCGGCACCGGGTTCACCGAGCCCAGCAGCAGGCTGATCAGAATGCCCAGGGTCCAGGCGAACGCGGGCAGCCGGTGATGCAGCACCGCCGCCCCGAGCGCGCCCAGCACCACGCCGCCCGACAGGGAGTCGATGAAGTTCATGGTCGACAGCGAGGAATTCGGGTCGCCCGCATGGCCCAGCGTGTGGTTGGCGACCAGCACCAGCAACCCGCCCACCGTGGTCGACCAGGCCACCGACGGGCTGCCCAGGGTGGTGATCAGCACCGCCACGATCATGGCGATGAGCACGCCCGCAGCGATGGCGCGGGGCAGGCTGTAGGCCAGCAGGTTCAGTTGCAGGGCGGAAGTCTGTGAGGTCCAGCCGAAGTCGATGGGCAAGGTCAGCGCCAGGCCAGCAACCAGTGCCGCGACCAGGGCGGTGATCGTTTCGGTGGCTACCTTGTACGACCTCACCTGCGCAAAATTACCGGCCCACGGCGGGTCGATCGGTCCGACTCGCTTACTTAGTGGATATTTGGCGAACTTTCGGCCACATTCGGGCGTAGGCGGATCAATCAGACATGGCCGACTCGCTCAGACATACCCCGAGGGATCGCCGGGCGGACCCGACATCTCCCGCTTGGCCGCGAACAAGCGCAACGACTCCACCTGCACCGGATCCAATGACGGCCGCACCGCCTTGCGCGCGGACGCCACATCCGCCGCGGTCACCTCCCCGGCCTCCACATCGCGGCGCATGGCGGCCAGCGCCGCCTCCCGCAGCAGGGCCGAACAATCCGCGGCCGAGTAGCCGTCCAGCTCACGGGCCAGCCGCCGCAGATTCACGTCCTTGGCCAGCGGCACCGATTTCGCCGCGGTGCGCAGGATCTCGGCCCGGGCCTCGGCGTCCGGCGGCGGCACGAACACCAGCCGCTCCAACCGGCCCGGCCGGGTCAGCGCCGAATCGATCAGATCCGGGCGGTTGGTCGCGCCGACCACCACCACATCCCGCAGCGGTTCCACCCCGTCCAGCTCGGTGAGCAGGGCTGCCACCACCCGATCCGACACCCCCGAGTCCGAGGACTGACCGCGCTGCGGGGCCAGCGCGTCCACCTCGTCGAGGAAGATCAGCGACGGCGCGGAATCACGTGCGCGCTGGAACAACTCGCGCACCGCCCGCTCCGAGGAGCCGACCCACTTGTCCATCAGCTCCGCGCCCTTCACCGCGTGCACGCTCAACTGCCCGGACCCGGCCAGCGCCCGCACCAGGAAGGTCTTGCCGCAACCCGGCGGCCCGTACAGCAGCACCCCGCGCGGCGGCTCGATCCCCAGGCGCGCGAACGAATCCGGATGCTTCAGCGGCCACAGCACCGCCTCGGTCAACGACTGCTTGGTCTCCACCATGTCGCCGACATCGTCGAGACTCAGGTTGCCGATGGACAATTCCTCCGACCCGGACCGCGACAGCGGGCGGATCACCTCCAGCGCCCCGGTCAGATCCTCCTGCCGCAGCACCGGATCCACGTCCCGACCGCTGTCGTGGTGTTCGCGGCTGGCCCGGGCCGCCGCCCGCAGCGCCGCCTCACGAACCAACGCCGCCAGATCCGACACCACGAAACCCGGTGTCCGCAGCGCGATCTCGTCGACCTTCAGGTCCTCGGTCGGGGCCTTGCGCAACAACTGCTCGAGCAGCGCGGCCCGCACCGCGGCGGTCGGCAGCGGCAGCGACACCTGCCGGTCGAACAGTTCGGGACCGCGCAGCCGCGCGTCCAGGCCGGCCGGATTCGAGGTGGTCGCCAGCACCGCCACCGCGGGCAGCGCGATCGCCCGGCGCAACTGGTCCAGGATCATGGTGGCCACCGGCTCGGCCGCGGCCGGCAGCAGCGCGTCGATATCGGTGATCAGCAGGACTCCGCCCGCGCCGGAACCGATTTCCTGCACCTTGTCGCCGACATCGCGGAAACGTTCACCGCTCTCGGTGGCGCCGACCGCCGGGCCGTCCAGCTCCACCAGCCGCCGCGAACCCACCACCGCCCGGGCCAGCGTCGCCTTGCCGACCCCCGCCGGGCCCGTGATCAACACGCCCAGCTGCGAACTCGCGCCCAGCGCCTTCAGCAGCTCGGGCTCGTCCAGCGCCAGATTCAGCCACTCCCGCAGCTTCGCGGCCTGGGCCTGCACCCCCGCCAGATCCGCGACCGCCACCGCCGAGGCCGGGGCGGTCGACACCGGGCGCTTGCCGGCGACGATCGGCGAACCGTCCAGGGGGACATCATCGAGCAGGCCGAGCGGGGCATCGGTCGCGCCGAAGGTCGTGCCCAGCGTCACCGCCGTGCTCGGCAGGATGGTGACCGGGCCCGGATACGGCTCGGTCGCCACCACCGTCAGCACCTCGGAGGTCCAGGCGATCCCCAAGCCCTTCAACGCCTTCCGGGCCGCGGCCGGATTGTCGCTGGGCAGCAGATCGCGCGGCAGCAGGGTGACGGTGTCGCCCACGGTGACGATCTTGCCCAGCAGCGCCTGCCGCAGCGTCGACTCCGGAATCGCGGCCATGGCCAGCGAGGACCCCGTCACCGAGACGCGGCGCGCATCGGTTTCGGTGGCCGGGGCGATGGTGACGTCACCGCCGTCGCGCACCTTCGCGTTCGACAGCGTCACCTCGTCGAGCAGGGCGACGCGGGCGCCGAAACCCTGCGACGGCTTGAACGCGCCCACCACCGCCGTGGTGCGCCGGCCGCCGGTCAGGGTGACGCCCTGCCCCGGCTGCAGGGCCAGCGCCATCAGGACTTCGGGGTGCAGGCGCACCAGCCCCCAGCGGGCGTCGCCGCCCGAGGAGTTGCGTTGCGCGGTCAGCGTGAATTCCGGCACCCGTCAATTCTGCCCGCGGGAACCGGCCGCCGGTGACTATCCGCGCGGGCCGGTCATCCGCGCTGGCCGGGCCGGCGCAACCGCAGCCGCGCCGTCGTGACCCG
>NZ_JBSGCY010000087.1:0-28464 GCF_053602115.1 Nocardia sp. NPDC004582
CTATGCGTCTTGGGTAACCCCTACACCTGTTACGCCGCGTTAGCGGCCGCCCGCATCGCGTCCTGGGCGAGGTACTGGGCCAGCTGGCGCGCAGCACCGCGGCGGCGGCGATGGTGCGGGTGGCGACGGCCGCGTCGGGGGTGGCGAAGCCCCAGGCGTCCGGCAGCGCGCGCCGGACCATCGCGGGATGGAAGTTGTAGAAGGTGGCCTCCACGACGCCGGGTCCGACCGCGCCGAACGGGGCCGAGCGGGTGGCGAAGTAGCCCATCCAGAAGCCGCGCAGGCCAACGGCTTTGTTGGCGGCGATGCAGTCCGCGGCGAAGTAGGTGACGGCGTGCAGGGGTTCCAGCACGCGCCACAGGTCGCGGGCGAAGGCGTTGTCCATGCGCTCACTGTAGCGGCTGAATACAGTTAACTGAAGTCAGGTTGACCGAGGCGGTGCGCCGCTCGCCTGACGATTTGTAAAGGGCTGGACGGTCTTTCGGTTCGACTGTAAGAGTAGTGACCTGGGTCACATCATTGGTCGGTCGCGGTAACTCCGTTTCATATCCGTGCAACATTCCCGACCGCACAATTCCTCGCAGGTCATCGACCAGAGATAGAGGAGTTGCACCATGGAACCGAGTACGCCCGTAGCGATTTCGGGAGAATCCGGCGAATCCGAACCCGGAGTGTCGCGGCTCAAACCCAATGTGGTGGGTCTGCTCGGCGTGGTGTTCATGGCCGTCGCGACGGCCGCGCCCATCACCGCCATGACCGGCAATGTGCCGTTCATGATGTCGGCGGGCAGCGGAATCGGCACGCCCGCGGCCTTTCTGATCGCGATGGTGGTGCTCGCGGTGTTCACCGTGGGATTCACCACCATGGCCAAGCACATCACCGCCACCGGCGCGTTCTACGGATTCATCTCCTTCGGGCTGGGTCGCACCGCGGGGCTGGCGGCCGGATTGCTGGCGGCCTTCGCCTACATGGTGTTCGAGCCGTCGCTGATCGGCATCTTCTCCAGCTTCGCCCACAACACGGTGCACGATCAGCTCGGAAAAGACGTGCCCTGGTGGGTTTTCGCGATCCTCATGCTGGCCGTCAACGCGGTGGGCACCTGGTTCGGCGTCGCGCTGGCCGAACGCCTGCTGGTGGTCCTGCTCGCCACCGAGGTCACGGTGCTGTTCATCATGGCCGTGTCGGTGCTGCTGCACGGCGGCGGCCCCGACGGCCTGTCCCTGGCGCCCATCAACCCCGTCAACGCCTTCCACGGCCCGTCAGCGGGTCTGGGACTGTTCTTCGCGTTCTGGTCGTGGGTCGGATTCGAGTCGACCGCCATGTACGGCGAGGAATCCAAGGATCCGAAGCGAATCATCCCGCGCGCCACCATGATCGCGGTGCTGGGCGTCGGCGCCTTCTACCTGTTCGTGTCCTGGATGGCGATCTCGGGCAGCGGCGGGGACCAGGCCATGGCGCTGGCCGCGTCGGACAATCCGATGAACGTGTTCTTCGCGCCCACCGAACGCTATGTCGGGCACTGGGCGGTCGACGCCATGCAGTGGCTGATGGTGAGCGGTTCGCTGGCCTGCGGCATGGCTTTCCACAATTGCGCCGCCCGCTACCTGTTCGCGCTCGGCCGCGAAGGCGTGGTGCCGGTGCTGCGGCGCACCATCGGCACGGCCCATCCCGGGCACGGTTCGCCGCACATCGCGGGCCTGGTGCAGACCGCCGTCGCGGCGCTGCTGGTGCTGGCGTTCGGGCTCGCCGGCAAGGATCCGTACGCGGGCCTGTACACCCTGCTCGCGGTGCTGGGCACCATGGCGATCCTGATCGTCCAGGCCACCTGCTCGTTCGCGGTGATCGCCTACTTCCGCGCCAATCATCCCGAGAGCCGCCACTGGTTCCGCACGCTGGTGGCCCCGCTGATCGGCGGGGTGGCGATGCTCGGCGTGGTGCTGCTGCTGGTCCTCAATATGGACACCGCGGCCGGGACCGAGGCCGGGTCGATGATTCTGAAGGCGACGCCGTACCTGGTCGCCGCGGTCGCCCTCGCGGGTCTCGGCTACGCCGCCTATCTGCGCCGCACCGACCCCGCCCGGTACGCGCTGCTGGGCCGCACAGTGCTCGAGGAATCGCACGAGCGCTGAGCGCGGGCGCTCGAGTTCAGCACAGCGCGGGCGCTCGTGTCGGGACGCGGGCGGTGGCAGCATGGTCGGCATGATCAATGCGCGGGATCTGCTGGCCACCGCCTACGACGAGGCGCGGCTCGGGCTGCGGGAGGGCGGGATCCCGATCGGGGCGGCCCTTTTCGACAGCACCGGCACCCTGCTCGGCCGCGGCCGCAACCGCCGCGTCCAGCACGACGACCCGAGCGTGCACGCCGAGACCGACGCCTTCCGCAATGCCGGCCGCCGCCGCGACTATCGCGACACCATCATGGTCACCACGCTGTCCCCGTGCTGGTACTGCAGCGGCCTGGTCCGCCAGTTCGGCATCGGCGCGGTCATCGTGGGGGAGTCGCGGACCTTCACCGGCGGCCACGAGTGGCTTGCCGCGCACGGGGTTTCGGTCACCGTGCTCGACGATCCGGCCTGCGTGGACATGATGACGCGATTCATCGCCGAACGCCCCGACCTGTGGAACGAGGACATCGGAGTGCCGCGATGACGCCCATCGCGACCGTCGATGTGGACCGCTGGCGTGCGGGCGGCGATGCCGCGGCGGGAGTGCTGCGCGAGGTGGACGCGGGCCTGCAGCGTGCCGGATTCCTGCTGGTGCGCGGACACGGTGTGCCGCACGGACTTCCGGGTGACCTGCGCGCGGCCGCCCGCCGCTTCTTCGCGCTGCCGCCCGCGGTGAAGCAGCGTTACGCGGTGTCGGTCGGCGGCCGCGGCTGGATCGCCCCCGGCCTGGAGGCCAACGGCTACGCCGAGGGCACCGTGACGCCGCCGGATCTGAAGGAGACCTTCGCGGTCGGCGCGGACACCCGCACCGGCGACCCGCGCGTGGACCGGGTCTGGTTCCTCGACAACGTCTGGCCGGAGGAAGTGAGCGAACTGCGGGAGTTGCTGCTCGCCTACACCGCCGCCGTGCGCGTCCTGTCCGACGAACTGCTGGCCCTGTTCGCCGCCGCACTCGGCCTGCCGCACAACCCTTTCGAGAGCCTCGCGGCCCGGCCCACCTGGACCTGCAATATCAATCACTACCCGCCGCTGACCGAGATCGGCGCGCCCGAACCGGGCCAGTTCCGCATCGGCCCGCACACCGACTTCGGCACCGTCACCGTCCTGGACCGGGAACCCGGCGCGGGCGGTCTGCAGGTCTACACCGACGCCGGCGGCTGGGCCGACGCACCCTACGACCCCGACGCGCTCACCGTGAACATCGGTGACCTGCTGGCCTATTGGAGCGGCCACCGCTGGCCCGCGGGTCGTCACCGCGTCCTGCCGCCGCAGACTGCCGCACCCGAGGAAGACCTGGTCTCGCTGATCTACTTCTACGAACTCGACCACGACGCCCGGGTGGCGCCGCTGGACCCGCCGATCGGCCGCGTCTCCGGTCTGGCCCCGGTCGTCTCCGCCGAGTTCCTGCGCACTCGATTGGACGCGATCACCCTGGGCTGACGACCATCCGCGTCGGCGGTACTACCGGGCCTCTCCGGCCGTGCCCAATGGCCGGCGGTGAGCGCCTGGCCGGGCAGCTCGGCGGCGCTATCGGGCTTCTCCGGCCGGCGCCCAGCGGTTGGCGGTGAGGGCGTAACCGGGCAGCTCGGCGGTCGACATCTTGGACTCGTAGATGCGCTGGTAGCCGGTGCTGGCGATGCGCCACACGCCGTCCTCGTGGCGGTAGGTGTCGTGGTAGTAGGCCGCGCCGCGGATCAGCAGGCCGTAGTCGGCGGCGATGACCGTGTCCTCCAGACACCAGCTGCCCGAGGCGGTGTCGCCGTCCACGGTGATCTCCGGGTGGTTGGCGACGTGCACGGTGATGATGTTGCCGCTCAGTGCGCCCCGCATGTAGTCGACGATCTGGTCGCGGCTGGTGAACTGCGCGGGCAGCCCGCCCGACGGTGAACCGTAGGAGCCGACGATGTCGGTGCACAGCGTGTCCGCGAACTCGTCCCACTGCTTGAGGTCGAGGGTGCGCAGATAGCGGTACTTGAGTGCGCGAATCGATTCGAGTGCTGCGAAATCCATACCGCAATGTAGCCGAATCGGACACCTACCTACCAAGCGTTTGCTACGTTTCGGACATGATTTCCACCCTGGTCTGGGGCACGGGCAATGTCGGCCGTGCGGCCATCCGGGCCGTCTCGGCGCACCCCGAACTGGAGCTGACCGGCGTTCTGGTCCACAATCCGGACAAGGTCGGCCGCGACGCCGGCACGCTCGCCGGATTGGACACCGAACTGGGGGTAGCGGCCGTCGACGACATCGACGCCGCGCTGGCCGCGGGCCCGCGCGCGGTGGTGTACGCCGCCTCCGGTGACATCCGCCCCGACGACGCCGTCGCCGATATCGAACGCGCCCTGCGGGCCGGGGCCGTCGTGGTCACCCCCGCCCTGTACCCGCTCTACGACCACCGCAACGCGCCCGCCGAACTGCGCGACCGGGTCAGCGCCGCCGCCACCGAAGGCGGTGGCGCGCTGTTCGTCTCGGGCATCGACCCGGGCTGGGGCAACGACATCCTGCCGCTGCTGATGAGCGGTCTGGGCAGCACCGTGGATGTGCTGCGCTGCCAGGAGATCTTCGACTACACCACCTACGACCAGCCCGATTCGGTGCGCTACCTGGTCGGCATGGGCCAGCCCATGGACTATCAGCCACCCATGCTGGCGCCGACCATCCCGACCATGGTGTGGGGCGGGCAGATTCGGCTCATCGCGCGCGGACTCGGCGTGGCGCTCACCGACATTCGCGAGGTGGTGGAGCGTCGTCCCCTCACCGAGTCCGTGGAGACCGAGCTGATGGGCAAATTCGACGCGGGCACCCAGGGCGCGGTGCGCTTCGAGGTGCAGGGCATCGTCGACGGCAGCCCGCGCATCGTCATCGAGCACGTCACCCGCATCCACGCGAGCTGCGCCCCCGACTGGCCGCAGCCGCCCAGCGGCGCGGGCGCGCACCGGGTGATCATCGAGGGCCGCCCCCGCATCGAGATCACCGTGCAGGCCACCGACGAGGACGGCAATCACTCCGCAGGCGGAAACGCCACGGCGGTGGGCAGATTGGTGAACGCGCTCCCGTGGCTGGCCACCGCGGCACCCGGTTTGTACGACGCACTCGATGTGCCGCTGCCGTTCGGCACTCTCGGAAGACCGCAACTGTCAAAGGAGCCCGCATGATCATCGACATTCCCGAGGGCAAGGATCCCATCGGCTACGTCTGGGGCGAGATGGTCCCCGGCATCGGTGTGGCGGCCTCCAATTTCTCGCTGGCCGTGTACTCGCACAGCACCCTGGGCCTGCGCGAGTTCGAGGCCGCGCGGCTGCGCATCGCCCAGATCAACGGCTGCCTGTTCTGCCTGGACTGGCGCACCGACCGCGAGGGCGAGAAGGTCGAGGAGTCCTTCGCCGACGACGTCACCAACTGGCGCACCACCGCGAACTTCGACGACCGCGTCCGCCTGGCCGCCGAATACGCCGAGGTCTACGCCCTCGACCACCACTCGCTCGACGACGAGTTCTTCGAGCGGATGAAGAAGCACTACACCGACGCCGAGATCGTGGAACTGTCCATGTGCCTGGGCTCCTGGCTGGCCTTCGGCCGCCTCAATCACGTGCTCGGCCTGGACGCGGTCTGCGTGCTGCCCGGCCATTCCGCGCAGTAGTCGCGCCCCGTACCCCGAGGTCGACCCGGCCGGGTTGTCGTCCGCCCCTGCGCGGCGACACCCCGGCCGGATCGGCCTCAGTTCTTCTTGTCGAACACATCCGTCCCGAACCGCGGCAGGCCCGGGGCGGCCGCGTAGCCGAGGTAGGGCAGCCCGAACTCGTCCTCGATGCCGGCAGCTTCCGCCCTGGCATTGGCGATATCCGCGTCGATGCTGGCGCCGGAGTGGAGTGTGACGTAGGCGAAGTTCGGCGTCGTATCCGCCTTGGCCGGATCACCTTTCAGCGCCCCCCCCAGATCGACCATCTGGATTCCTTGTGTCCCGTCAAACGCTCCACCCCGCCGACGCCGCGAGTTTGCGCAGAATATTCCACTGCTCGTAGTCGGCCGCCACCGGTGTATTGCACGATCCCGGCGTGACCCCGGGGACATTCCATTGCGGGGCATCGAGGTTCGGTGCGGCGGTGAAGTCGAGGACTTCGGCGATATTGCGGGCCGCGGCGTCACGCGGGGTCAAAGACGGCAGCCCCCACCGCCATTCGATGGCTTTCAACACCGAAGTGTGGTCGTACACCTGGTGTGCGACGTGCCCGCGGCGCGCTCGCGGTGAGATCACCAAGCAGGGCACCCGGAATCCGCGCAGCCCCCAGTCCGGGTTGGCGTCGGGTGCGACTTGCGGCGGTACATGGTCGAAGAAGCCGCCCCACTCGTCGTAATTGATGATCAGCAGCGTGCGCGACCAGGCCGGACCCGTGGTGACGGCCCGATACACCTGGTTCAGAAACGCCTGCCCGGCACGGATATCGGCGTGCGGATGGTCATCGGCCGAGGTCCCGGAGTCCTCGCCGAGGAACTTCGGATCGACCAGCGATACCGCCGGCAATGTGCCCGCCGCGCAGTCGGCCAGGAAGCTGGGGAACCGGCGGCTGATGGACAGATACTTCGTGCCCCACAGCGCGACGAACGGGACATCGGAGAAGTAATACCGGCCCGGAATTCCGGTCGCCGCCAGGCGATCCCAGATGGTCGGCAAGGTGGACACGGTCATCGCATTGTGGATGCGGTCGGTTCGAGCGGCGTGCTGATAGATGCGATTGGGCGTGGTCTCGGCCATGATCGCCGCGAAATATCGGTCACACACCGTCCAGGCGGGCGCGGCCTTGCCGTAGAACCCGAGATCGTCCTGCCCGTAATAGCCGATCGAGAATTCGTCATTGTTCCCGGCCCGCAGCCACCCGTCGCACGCGCCATCGTTGAACGCGACGCGACCCCCGTCGAAGGAGTGGTCGGGATCGTTGTACTGGCAGCCCTGTGTCGTCGGCAGATGGAACGTACCGCGCGACTTGCCATTCCGATCGCCGAACGACAGCCCCGCCTGCCTGCCATCGGCCCCCGGCAGCCACCCCAGGTAATGATCGAACGACCGATTCTCCATCATCACCACGATGATGTGGTCGATCCCGCTCTCCCCGGGCGCGGGCATCGCCGCGCTCTCCGGCGTACAACCCACCGTCGACCCCACCACGGCCCCCAGCGCGAGAGCCCCGGCCCCCGCCAGCACGGTCCGCCGCCTGGCGGTCCCCCGAACGATTCCCATCACGAATTATGAATCGCGGGAACCCCGATCACCGTTGACTTGGCGATACCGGCCGCATTCGGAGAATCCCACGCCTTCCCCACCTCGTGCCAGACCGCGACGAACAGGGCCAGGAAGAGGAGCAGGCCGATCAGCACGCCGAGCAGCACCGCCAGGACATCGCCGACCCTCGAAGGCGTAGCGCCCTCGTCGTTTCCGGGCGGTTCGGCGGACTGTTCGGGATCTGTTCTGCCGCTTGGTATCACCGGATCGACAGTATCGGCCGTGGGTGCGGGGCTCATGCCGTCGGAATCATGGGGATGCGGTGTCGGGCCGGATCGTCGGGCTCAGGTGCCGCCCGCAGCCTCGCGCCGGGCGACTTCTTCGTAGGCGGCGGTCAACTCCGCGAGGATACAGTCGGAAACTGATTGCAGATCGCAACCAGAAAGGGCTGTTCGATGACGCAGATGGTCCGGGTCCACAACTTCAACCTCTCGAGCGACGGCTACGGGGCCGGTCACGGCCAGAGCTTCGAGCGTCCCTTCGGCGATGCCGACGCGACCGCGCTGTTCTCCTGGTCCGGGGCCACCGCCCACGCCCCCACCCGCACCGAGCCGGGCGGCACCTACGGCCTCGACGACTACTGCACCCGGGAATGGCATCGCAATATCGGCGCGGAGATCATGGGGCGCAACAAGTTCGGACCGCAGCGCGGTCCCTGGGAGAACTACGAGTGGGAGGGCTGGTGGGGTGCGGAGCCGCCCTTCGGCACCCCGGTTTTCGTTCTCACCCACCACGTGCGGCCGTCGATCACCCGGGGCGCCACCACCTTCCATTTCCTGGACGCCACCCCGAAGGAGGCCCTGGCCTTGGCCCTCGAGGCCGCCGACGGCAAGGACGTCCGCATCGGCGGCGGCGTGGCCACGGTCCGGGAATTCCTCGAAGCCGACCTCATCGATCAGCTGCACGTGGCCGTCGCCCCGGTCGAATTCGGCCACGGCGAACGCCTGTGGACCACACCGGACGAACTCACCGACCGCTTCGAGCTGGAGCGCATCCCCAGCCCGAGCGGTGTGACCCACCATTTCTTCTGGCGGAAGTGACTACTTGCCGAACAGGGCCAGATACTTGGTCTGGCCGAACATCTCGGCGGCGTCGCGGGCGGACGGGCTGCCCGCGTTCGGGTCGGCTCCGGCGGCGAGGAGAGCGTTCACGATCTCGTCGGAGCCCTTGAAAACCGCTCCGGACAGCGGGGTCTGGCCCTTGTCGTTGCCGAAGTTGGGGTCGGCCTCGCGGTCCAGCAGGACGGTGACCGCGTCGGCGTGGGAGTAGTAGGCGGCGAGCATGAGCAGGGTGTCGCCGTTGTCGTTGGTGAGGTTCACCGGGACGCCGGCGTCGAGGTAGGCGGCCAGGGTGGCGGCGTCGCCGGTGCGGGCGAGGTCGAAGATCTTGCTCGCGAGTTCGAGGACCTCGGGGGAGAGCTCGTTGGGTTCCACCCGGCCACTCTATCGAGGCCGCCGTCAGTTGGTGATGATGAGCAGCTCGGTCGGGGACGCGATCTCGGTGCGCAGACCGGCCTTCTCGGCGACCTTGGCCAGCGCGCCGATGGTGGCCGGCTCGGAGCGGGTCAGCACCAGGGCGCGAGCCAGCAGGCCCTTGTGGTGTTTGTTGAAGTGGCTCACCACGGTTCGGGAACCGTCGGGGCGTTCGGTGAGCACGGTGGCGGTGACCGCGCCGGGGATGCGGCCCAGGTTCTGGTAGGTGCCCGAGCGCAGATCCACCACCAGCTGCCCGGCCGCCTCGGCGCGCAACGCCTCCGGCAGTACCGGCTTCCACAGCGATTGCAGCGTCGGCAGTCCCGGCAGCTTGGAGCCGCCCGAGAGCCGGTAGGCCGGAATCGGGTCACCCGCGCGCACCACGCCGAACAATGCCGAACCGATGCCGAGGCGGGCTTCGGCCTTGGCGCGCTGTGCCTTCGTGAAGCCCGCGGCGTCCAGCGCGTCGTACAGCACGCCGGTGTACCGGTCCAGGGCCGGGCGGGTGGCGGAGGTGCGCAGGGCGGCGTTGCGGGCGATCTCCGCGTCAGCCCCCTTGCCCAGCCCGAGCGCGGCCCGGGAGGCGTCGGGGTCGGCGGCCAATCCGATGACTTCGGTGACCAGTTTGTCGCGCACCGCCGTGAGCTGCGGCATCGCGAGGGAATCCAGGTCCAGGGGACCACCCGACCCGCCGTCGGACTTGGTTTCTGAGGGAGGCAGCAGCACCAGCACGAGCCAACACGGTAATGCCTTGGGAACTGTTCGCTAGCAGCGGCTACTCTGTTGAGCCGTGATCACCCGCCTCTCCCACCTGTTCCTGCGCACCCTGCGCGACGATCCCGCCGACGCGGAGGTGCCCAGCCACAAGCTGCTGGTGCGTGCCGGTTACGTGCGCCGCATCGCGCCCGGCGTCTACTCGTGGCTGCCGCTCGGCCTGCGCACGCTGCGCAAGGTCGAGGACGTGGTCCGGGCGGAGATGAACGCCATCGGCGCGCAGGAGATCTCGCTGCCGGCCCTGCTGCCGCGCGAGCCCTACGAGACCACCAACCGCTGGACCGAGTACGGCGACGGCCTGTTCCGGCTCAAGGACCGCAAGGGCCAGGACTACCTGCTCGGCCCCACCCACGAGGAGCTGTTCGCGCTCACCGTGAAGGGTGAGTACAACTCGTACAAGGATCTGCCGGTCACGCTGTACCAGATCCAGACCAAGTACCGCGACGAGGGCCGTCCGCGCGCGGGCATCCTGCGCGGGCGCGAGTTCGTCATGAAGGACTCCTACTCCTTCGACCTCGACGAGGACGGGCTGAAGAACAGCTACAACGCCCACCGCGAGGCCTACCAGAAGATCTTCGACCGGCTCGGCGTGAAGTACGTGATCGTGGCCGCCACCTCGGGTGCCATGGGCGGTTCGGCGTCGGAGGAGTTCCTGGCCGACAGCCCCGTCGGCGAGGACACCTACGTCATCTGCCGCGAGTCCGGCTACGCCGCGAACGTGGAGGCCGTGGTCACCGCCGCACCGCCCGCCATCGCCATCGAGGGCCAGGCCGACGCCGTCGTCCACGACACCCCCGACACGCCCACCATCGCCACCCTGGTGGACTGGGCGAACGGCGCGGGTATCGACAAGACGCTGGGCCGTGAGGTCACCGCCGCCGACACCCTCAAGAACGTCATGGTCAAGCTGGTCTACCCCGACGGCAAGACCGAACTGCTCGGCATCGGCATCCCCGGCGACCGCGAGGTCGACGAGAAGCGCCTGGAGGCGTCGGTCGAGCCCGCCGCGGTGGAGCTGCTCGACGAGGCCGATTTCAAGGCCAACCCCTTCCTGGTGAAGGGCTACATCGGCCCGAAGGCGCTGCTCGACAACGGTATCCGCTACCTGGTCGACCCCCGCGTGGTGTCCGGCACCAGCTGGATCACCGGCGCCGACGAGCCCGGCAAGCACTATGTCGGCCTGGTCTCCGGTCGTGACTTCACCGCCGACGGCACCATCGAGGCCGCCGAGGTCCGCGACGGCGACCCCTCGCCCGACGGCCGCGGCGTGCTCGAGGCAGCGCGCGGCATCGAGATCGGCCACATCTTCCAGCTGGGCCAGAAGTACACCGACGCCTTCCAGGTGGATGTCCTCGGTGAGAACGGCAAGCCGGTCCGCCTCACCATGGGCTCCTACGGTGTCGGCGTCTCCCGCATGGTCGCGGTCCTGGCCGAGCAGAAGCATGACGAGAAGGGCCTGCGCTGGCCCCGCGAGGTCGCCCCGTTCGACGTCCACGTCGTCATCGCCAACAAGGACGAGGCCGCCCGCGCGGGCGCCGAACAGGTTGCCGCCGAACTGGATTCGCTCGGCTTCGAGGTCCTCCTCGACGACCGCACCGCGTCCCCCGGCGTGAAGTTCAAGGACGCCGAACTCCTCGGCATGCCCTACATCGTCGTGGTCGGCCGAGGCTGGGCCGAAGGCAAGATCGAACTCCGCGACCGCTTCGCCGGCACCGCCGAGGAACTCCCCGCCGACTCCGCCGTCGCCACCGTGGCGGCCAAGATCCGCGGCTGACCTGCCGAACCCCGAAGTGGCGCATCACCTCCCGGTGATGCGCCACTTCTGTATGCAGACCTCGCGCGTATGCAGACCTCGCGAATCGATCGGAATCCACCGCCGGAGTCCGGCCCGGCCAGAATAGGAACAGTTGGCGAATCACCAGGTAGATCCTGGGGCGATCGAAGAATGCCGGATAAACTCCGTACCTGGCGTGACCCCCTCCCCGCTCCACGCACTCCCGATTTCGTCAGGTTCGATCCCGAATCCTTGAAGGGGACCCGATGCGGCGCAAACTCGGAGACGCCGGCTGGATCCTGCTCGGCGCGGCCCTCGGCCTCCTGATCGCCCTGGTAGCCGCCCTCCTGGTCCTGCGCGTCATCACCGATGGCGCGGCCGACATCAACGGCATGCCCGCCACCGATCAGAATTCGATTTCCGCCCAGGCGATGTGGATCGGGAAGGGATGGCCGAAGGCGATGGCGGTCGAAGTGCCGGAATCCCACTCGCCCGCGACGATGTAGTTGGCGGGTCGCAGCGACGTCACCCCATCGGGCAGGCTGGCATGGCCGGTCTCGAGGCCGTAGGCGCGAATCGTGGCGATGCGCCGCGGGTCTCGGCCGAGGATGACTTCCCAGTACCAGGGGATGCCCGCCCCCGCGTACCGCGCCTTCTTCGCCTCGATGTCGCGTTCTGTGTTCGACGGTGACAGCACTTCACCGGCAATGAGTACGTCGGTCGCGCGAATGTCCTGATAATCCTGCTCGGGACACCGGTAGACCAGGAAATCCGGCGTGACGAAATCGGATTTCCCGGTCGCGCCGAAGAAGATGGTCGTCTCGGTCGATGCTCGCCAGCAGTGCTGAGGCTGTGCCGCCATGGTTTCGCGGGCGCATCGCCGCAGCGCATTGCGCAGCTCCACCGAATAGTCCTGATGCTCGGCCGGGCCCCTGCGGACCCACACGACCCGCCCCTCCCACAACTCGATCTGCCCGGCGATCTCAACGGGCAGCTTCTCGAGTTCCTCCCATGTCATGAACTGCGGAAGGTCGGGTCGCTCGACGGGCGGGGTCGGCATATCGGCCATGCTACCGAGACCCTGCCGCGATCCAAGGCGTCGCTCGCCGCTCGTCATGAACCCCCTGATGGCCTCCGTTTCACGAGAATTCGGTGCCGTGCGGGCGTGCGGATTGTCCGCCGCGCGGGCTCGGGTCAGCGCGTCGAAGTGGTCAGGGCGGCGCGGGTGGTGAGTGGTTGATCTGCATCCACACCCGCGCCCCGCCGCTCTTGGCCGCGTCGGCCCACTGCCGGAATGGTTCCAGCGGCGAATCCTGGTCGAGGACGACGCCGCCCGGCCCGGTCAGCGCCTCCGCGTGCACCATGACGTTGCCGGTGATGATCAGCCCGACCCCGCCGCGGCTCCAGCGCCGGTACAGCTGGAACAGGGCCCGGTCGGGGAGTTGGCCGGATGCGGCCATGTTCTCCTCCATCGCCGCCTTGACCAGCCGGTTCGGCAGCGTGACGCCGTTGGGTAGCGTGAACGGTTCGAAGACCGGTGACATCAGCTCTGCTCCTGAACGCGGTATGTTTACGTTGCTAACATGAGGCTAGGAGCGGGTTGTGAGCAGTGTCAACATTCATGGGGAGTGGCTACCGTCACGGCGATCCGCGCGCCCGTCCGACGTAGTCGAATGATCCACGACCAGAAGGGGTTTCGAGCATGTCCAAGCGCATCCTGAATGTCGTCACCAATGTCGGCCACTACGACGATCCGTCCCATCCGACCGGTCTGTGGCTGTCCGAGCTCACCCACGCCTGGCAGGTCTTCGACCAGCACGGCTTCGATCAAACCCTGGTCAGCCCCGCGGGCGGGCCGTGCCCGCTGGAACCGCGGTCGCTGAAGTTCCCCAGCTACGACCGCACCGCGAAGGCCTGGCACGCCGACCCGGCCCGGATGGCCTGGCTGGAGAAGACCGCCGCCCCCGGCGAGATCGATGCGGCCGATTACGACGCCATCTACTTCACCGGCGGCCACGCCGTCATGTACGACTTCCCCGACAGCGAAGGCCTGCAACGCATCACCCGCGAGATCTTCGAACGCGGCGGCATCGTCTCCTCGGTCTGCCACGGCTACTGCGGCCTGCTCAACACCCGGCTCTCCGACGGCTCCTACCTGGTCGAGGGTCGTAAGCTCACCGGATTCGCCTGGCAGGAGGAGGTTCTCGCGCGCGTGGACAAACTGGTGCCCTACAACGCCGAGGCGGAGATGAAGAAGCGCGGCGCCCGCTACCAGAAGGCGATGCTGCCGTTCGTCTCCTACACCGTGGTCGACGGCAACCTGGTGACCGGCCAGAATCCCGGGTCGGCGAAGGAGACCGCGAAGAAGGTCGCCGCCCTGCTGTGACCGCGTCGGCGCCCGCCGGAAAACCCCTGCTGGAAAACCCTTTGACGTCCTGGACGGCCACTGTTACTTTTCCGGGGACCGTGCTGGAGACCAAGGAGGTGATACCCGTGAACGCAGTATCGACATGGGTGCTCCCCTCCGGAGTCATGGTCGGGCGATAGGTCGTCCGGGAGCGCCGTTCTGTGCACTCCGAAAGGCACGACCATGCATTTCATTTCCGAACAGCGTCTCGATGACGACAGCGTCCTCGAGCGCCACTTCACTCTCGGCGAGATCCCCGGCATCCTGTGGACGCCCACGGCGGTCTCCGCGCCGATGCCCCTGATCCTGCTCGGTCATTCCGCCGCCGGGCTGGAGACGATGTATCCGCGATTGCTGGGCAGGGCTCGGCATTCCGTGGCGGAGGGCTATGCGGCGGCCGCCCTCGAGATCCCCGGCAGTGGTGTGCGGCCCCGGCTCGCGGGTGTCGATCAGGCCCGCGCGGATCTGCGGCGGGCGCTGCGGGCCGGTGAGCCGGTCACCGACGATATCGTCGACCGCCTCGTCCTCCCGCTGGTGGACCAGGCGGTTCCGGAATGGCGGGCCGCCCTGGACGCGCTCCTGGACCTGCCCGAGATCGGCGGCCCGGTCGGGTATTCGGGCGGGGTGATCTCCATCGGCACCCGGTTGGCGGTGGTCGAGCCGCGGATCGAGGCCGCGGTCCTGTTCGCGGGGAGCTTCGTGCCCCGGGCCATCATGGCGGAGGCTCGTCAGGTCACCATTCCGCTGCACGTCCTGTTGCAGTGGGACGACGAGGGGAACGACCGGCAGATGGCCCTGGACCTGTTCGACGCGTTCGGATCGAAGGAGAAGACGCTGAACGCCAATATGGGCGGCCACACCGGTGTGCCGCAGTTCGCGGGTGAGGCGGCGAACCGCTTCTTCGCCCGGCATCTGAAGTAGGGCAGGGTCGTTCGGGCCGGCGGCCCGTGCCGCCGGCCCACCGGCCGGATCAACTTCAGACGCCGTCAGGCGCGCCCGGATGTCCAGGGCCGCAGCTTCTCCGGATTCCGGATCACCCAGATGCGGGTGATCCGCCCGTCGGCGATGTCGAAGGCGTAGACCGAGACGACGGTGCCGTCGAGTTCGGCGACCAGTCCGGGCTGTCCGTTGACGGTCCGCTCGATCAGCGTCATCGGAACTCCGCGGGCGGCGATCTCCATCCACGCCTGGGCGATCCGGTCCCGGCCGATGATCGGTTCGAGGAACGCCAGCGCGCGGCCGCCGCCGTCGGCCGTGGCGGTCGCGTGCGGGTCGAGCAGCCCGATGAGCGCCTCGATATCCTGTGTCTCCCAAGCCCGTTTGAAGTCCCGGACCACGTCGGCGCGTTCGCCGCCGGTCGGCGCGCGGGAGGTGTCGATGCGGCGGCGCGCACTGGAGGCGAGCTGGCGGCAGGCGGCGGGGGAGCGGCCGACGATCTCGGCGACCTCGGCGAAGGAGTAGCGGAACACGTCGTGCAGGACGAAGGCGACCCGTTCGGCGGGCGTCATGGAGTCCAGCACGACCAGAAAGGCCATGCTGATCGACTCGTCGAGGGTGACCCGGTCGGCCGGATCGGCGGGGGAGAGGCCGTCCAGCCAGTCGGCGCGGCCGGGCACCGGCTCCGGAATCCATTCGCCCACATAGCGTTCCCGCCGGGCACGCGCCGACCCGAGCAGATCCAGGCAGATCCGGCTGGCGACGGTGGTCAGCCACGCGCCCGGCGTCTCGATCTCCTGCCGCCGCGGCTCGGTGAGCGCGTACCAACGCGCGTAGGTCTCCTGCACCACGTCCTCCGCCTCGGCCAGCGACCCGAGCAGCCGGTAGGCGAGGTTGATCAGCTGGCGGCGTTCGTTCATCACCGCGGGCAGCTGCGGGTCGGTCATGGTCGGCTCCTTCGGTCTGCGTGCTCTTACCGATATCGACGATTCGGCGACCAGGAATGTGAGCGTCGGGGATGGCGGCCTGACATTCCGGACGGCTGCTTCGTCGGTAGGGCAGGCAACGTTCAGTAGAGCAGGAGTTCGGCAATGACCAGAATCGGCATCATCCTCGGCAGCACCCGGCCCAACCGCAACGGCGCGCAGATCGCCCAGTGGGTCCAGGACCAGGCCGCGACGCGCGGCGACGCCGACTACGACCTGATCGACCTGCGCGATCACCCGCTCCCGCACTTCGACGAGGCGGTGCCGCCCATGTTCGGCCCGTCCGCGAACCCGCACGCCCGGGCCTGGGGCGAACGAATCGCCGCCTGCGACGGGTTCGTGATCGTGACCCCCGAGTACAACGGCGGATACCCTGGGGTGTTGAAGAACGCCCTCGACCACCTGTTCGCCGAATGGAACGACAAGGCGGTCGGCTTCGTCTCCTACGGCGTCAACGGCGGTGCCCGCGCCGTGGTGCAGCTGCGCGCGGTGTGCAGCACCCTCGGCTTGGCGGATGTCGGCTACCAGGTGGGGATCTCGGTCCTCACCGACTTCGAGAACCGGACCACGTTCGTCCCGAGCGCCGCGCACGCCGCCACCCTCGGCAAGACCCTCGACCAGCTGATCGCCTGGACCGGCGCGCTCGCGCCACTGCGGTCCGCCGAATCCGACCTCGTCAACTCCTAGGAGCGAATCATGAACGCGTCCAACGATATTCAGCCCGACCGCCTCGCCGCGGACGAGTCCGCGATTCGCGCGCGGATCGACGGCGTGATGACAGCGCTGCACGCCACGGACCTCGACGCGGTCGGCCGCGCCTACACCCCCGACGTCATCTCCTTCGACGTCGAACCCCCGCTTCAGCACGTCGGCATCGAGGCCAAGCTCGCGAACTGGGCCAAGGTCTTCCAGTTCTTCGACACCGTGACCTACGACGTCCGCGACCTGATCCTCACCGTCGGCGCCGATGTCGCCTACGGCCACGCTTTCGCCCGCCTGTCCGGCACAACGAAATCCGGCGACCGGATCCCCGGAATGTGGGTCCGCGTGACCTACGGTCTCCGCAAATTCGACAACACCTGGCTGATCGCCCACGACCAGGTCTCCGTCCCCTTCGACGTCGCCACCGGCACCAGCGCGATCGATCTCCGACCGGAGTGATTGCGGCCCCGCGGTGCGTCCCGGCCGCCGTCTCCAGGTGCGATGATGGCCGGGATTCGCGGCGCACCGATGAGTTTCGAGCGTGGAGGAGGTCTACTCGGTTATGCGGAAACTGAGCTATGGCATCAGCGTGTCCCTGGACGGCTACATCAACGACCGTGACGGCAATATCGACTGGACCGAGCCGGATGAGGAACTCCACCAGTTCCACAACGACCGATACCGCGACATCGACATCTCCCTGCACGGTCGTCGCCTCTACGAATTGATGGCCGACTTCTGGCCCCACGTCCCCGCGGACGAAGGCCCGATCATGCGTGAGTTCGGCGAGCTCTGGACCGCCAAGCCCAAATACGTGTTCTCCCGGACCCTCGCCGAGGTCGAGTGGAACAGCACCTTGGTCAGTGCGAACGCGGTCGAGGTGGTCCGCAGGCTCAAGTCCGAGGGCGACGGCGTCATGGAGGTCGGCGGGGCGGGCCTGGCCGCTTCCCTCATGCCGCACAACCTCATCGACGAATACCAACTCTTCGTGGCGCCCATCATCCTCGGCGGCGGCACCCCCATGTTCCCGACGCTGGACAAACGCATTCCGCTTCGCTTGGTCGAGACTCGCCCTTTCAACACGGTGCTGATGCAGCGCTACGTCGTCGATCAATAGGAGGACGCCGATCGATATCCATGAGTTCGTGCGCCCTGACCGGTAGCGGCTGTGACATCTATCCCGTTGTGCCGAACGGCCTTTCATGGCTTTCCGCAGGGGAATTCGGCCCTGCCGATGCCGTGACCTGGGGTATGGCAGAACGGGTCCGTTGATTCGCGCCGAAGGTTGCCCGTTCGGTCGTTTCCATTGCGGGAAGTGGCATTTTATGCCTTCCGAGGCGGGCCAATAGCGTCGGATTCATGCAATGGAATCTTCGATCGGCCGAAGAGCTGGCGGCTGCCTTGCGTGCCGGCGCGGTGACCTCGGTGGAACTGACCGACGACGCGATCGCCCGAATCGAGCGCGACGACAAGGCGATCAACGCGATCTGTGTACCGGACTTCGATCGTGCGCGGGCCGCCGCGCGCCGCGCCGACCAGGCGCGCGCCCGCGGCGAGGATCGGCCGCTGCTCGGCATTCCGGTGACGGTCAAGGAGTCCTACGACATCGCCGGGCTGCCCACGACCTGGGGCATCCCGCAGTACGCGAACCATGTGCCGGCCGAGGACGCGGTACAGGTGGCGCGGCTGAAGGCCGCCGGCGCGGTGCTGCTCGGCAAGACCAACGTGCCGATGATGCTGCGAGATATCCAGACCTTCAACGAGATCTACGGCACCACCAGCAATCCGTGGGATCACACCCGCACCTCGGGCGGGTCGTCGGGTGGGTCGGCGGCGGCCCTGGCGGCCGGATTCGGCGCGCTGTCCATCGGCTCCGACCTCGCCGGTTCGCTGCGCACCCCCGCGCATTTCTGCGGCATCTACGCGCACAAGCCGACGCTCGGGCTGGCGCCGACCCGCGGTATGGGCGTGCCGCCCGCACCGGCCTTGCCGATCGACCTCGACCTCGCGGTCGTCGGTCCGATGGCGCGCACCGCCCGCGACCTCACGCTGCTGCTCGACGTGATGGCCGGACCGGACCCGCTGACCCACGGCGTCGCCTACGACCTCGCCCTGCCGCCCGCGCGCCACGAGCGGCCGGCCGACTTCCGTGTCCTGATCATCGAGGACCATCCGCTCATCCCGACCGGATCGGCGGTGCGGGCGGGCGTGAACCGGGTCGCCGCGGCGCTCGCCGACGCGGGCGCCCGCGTCGAACGGCACAGTCCGCTGCTGCCCGACCTCACCGAAGCCGCGACGATCTACCTGCAGCTGATGCTGTCCAACGCCGCCACGAGTCTGCCCGCCGACATCTACGAACAGGTGCGGACCCGAGCCGCCGCTCTGAGCCCGGACGACCGGAGCCTGGATGCGGCGCGACTGCGCGGCATAGCGCTCAGCCACCGCGACTGGGTCGAGACGAACAACCGCCGCGAACTCCACCGCCACGCCTGGCGCGGGCTCTTCGCCGAATTCGATGTCGTGGTGTGCCCCATCACGCCCACTCCCGCCTTCCCGCACGACCACGACGGCGGTCTGGACGACCGGCGCATCGACATCGACGGCGTCGCGTACCCGTACTTCGACCAGCTCGTCTGGGCCGGTGTGGCCACCATGCCCGGCCTGCCCGCCACCGCCATACCCGCGGGCCGGTCCCCGGAGGGCCTGCCGGTCGGTGTGCAGCTCATCGGACCGATGTTCGAGGACCGCACCCCGTTGCGGCTGGCCGAACTGCTCGAGCAGCGGATCGGCGGATTCCAAGCGCCGTAGTGCGCGTCGCCCAGCCTCACTCGCCCAGCCTTATCGGCTTATTGGAAGGAGCCCTTTTGACCCAGGTAGCCATCGAAGAGCACGCTGTCGCCGACGCCGCGGCCGGACCCTATGCCCTCACCACGGGACCGGACGGCGCACTGTGGTTCACCCTCGTCCACAGCGGCCGGATCGGCCGGCTCGTCCCCGGCGAGCAGCCGACCAGCCACCCGCTGGACCCCGGCTGCGGGCCGACCATCATCACCCCCGGACCCGATGACGCACTGTGGTTCACCGAGTACCGGGCGGACCGGATCGGGCGCATCACCACCGACGGCGTCATCGACGAATTCGGTCTGCCCACATCAGGTTCCGGGCCGTTCGGCATCGCGGCGGGACCCGATGGCGCGCTGTGGTTCACCGAGACCGCCGCCGACCGCATCGGCCGCATCACCGTCGACGGCGACATCACCGAGTTCCGGCTGCCCGGCACCGGCGCCTTCCCGTCCGCGATCACCGCCGGCGACGACGGCGGAATGTGGTTCACCCTCAACCAGGCCAACGCCATCGGCCGGATCGGCATGGACGGGGCGATCACCTTGCATCGGCTGCCGACCGAGGCGGCGGCCCCGGTGGGGATCGCCGCCGGGCCCGGCGCGCTCTGGTTCGTCGAGATCGCCGCCGGTCAGATCGGCCGGATCACCCCCGACGGGCAGATCACCGAGTTCCCGCTGCCGGACCGCACCGCCCGGCCGCACGCGGTCACCGTCGACGGCGAGGGCACCGTCTGGTTCACCGAATGGGGCGGCAATCGCGTCGGCACGATCACCCCCGACGGTGTCATCGCCGTCCACGACCTGCCCACCGCCCACTCCGAACCGCACGGCATCACCCCCGGCCCGGACGGCGCGGTGTGGACCGCGCTGGAGATCGGCGCACTGGCCCGAATCGGCCCGGCGCGCAACGCTTCCTGATCGGGCAGTTCGCTCAGCGGCGGCGGATGAGGATGCCGGAGATCCAGCCGACGCAGAATGTCACCAGCAGCACCAGCCACATGGGTGAGCGAATGGTGAGCAGCAGGAATTCGATATCGACGCGGTGGCGATTCTCGACGATGAACACCACGGCCAGGACGGCCAGGGCAATGGCGAACCACTGCTTCAGCGAGATTCTGGAAAGCGCTGATGGTTTGGTGTTTTCAGTCATGACCAGGCCTCCTGGAGAGGTAGCGCGCCTGCGGGTTCGTTCCCGCGTGAGTGGCCAATGCATGACAGTGTCGTTCGGTGGCGACACTGTCCCGGCAGGGGTAGAGAAAACTTTCAGCTATCCTTAGTTGTGGCTGTCAGCGTAACTGCTCAGGGCCGTTCTCCACGTGTATTCGCCGGTAGCGATGGACACTGTCGCGGTGCCCTTGGCCGCTTCGGCCCGGGCCACCTTCGGCTCGCCGGGTGTGCACGCGGTGGTCAGGCGGGGGCGCAGAGTGTACGCCGTCAGTCTCGGCCACTGGGTCGGAGGCGAGGAAGTTCCGGAACTGTTGTGCCACACCGGTATCGCCGGATGGGATCCCACGGCGCTGGAACCGACGCGGGCCGATGTCACCTGTGCGAGATGCCTGCGCCGCCTGGGCGGTCCCGCCCTGTCGAGGCAGATCCCGTTGTTCGGCGAGGAGTGCTGAGGCCCGCCGGTTCGCTGGTCTTCGCGGCGGGGCGATGAATTTCGGCGGCGTGCGGCGTCGAATCCTGTGGGTAGACCGAGAGACAGGAGATCGGGATGACGAGGCCGTTTCGGTTCGGGGTTGTGGCGCCGCTCAGGAGTGATGTCAAGGCTTGGCGGGAGCAGGCGCGGCGGGTCGCCGGGCACGGGTATTCGACATTGTTGATGCCGGACTTCCCGCAGTTGCAGCCCGCGCCGGCGCCGATGTTGGCGACCGTGGCGGCGGACACCGATCTGCGGGTGGGGACTTGGGTTTACGCGTCGCCCTTTCGGCCCGCGTGGTTGACGGCATGGGAGGCGCATTCCTTGTCGCTGGTGACCGAGGGCCGGTTCGAGATGGGGATCGGGGTGGGAAGGCCGGGGATCGCGGAGGAATTGGCGGGCAAGGGCGTCGACGGGGTGCCCTCGCCCGGGCAGCGGCTGGGGGAGATGCGGGAGGCGGTGCGCATGCTGCGGGAATGGGATGGGCCCGAGCGGCATACGCCCGTCGCGATGGCTGTCTTCGGGCCGAAGGCTAGGGCATTGGCCGCGGAGCTGGCGGACACGGTCACCCTGGCGTTGGGGGATCAGCCGCGCGCGGAGGTCGAGAAGCTGACACGGGAGTTCCGCACCGCCGACGGCCCCGAACTCGCCCTGGCCGTACCGGTCGTCGGGGACACGGTCGCGCCGCATATGGCGCCGCCCACCGTCGACACCGCCGCCTGGCACGCGGCCGACGCGATGACCGTGCTGCCGGATGACCCGGCGGCCGCGATCGACGAGATCCAGCGGCGCCGCGAGGAGATCGGGTTCTCCTACTTCGTCTTCGGCGCGCACGTCGCGGACCGGTTCGCTCCGGTCGTGGCCGCGCTCGCGGGACGTTAGACCGGGCGCGGCCGATCCCCGGCGGGTGGGAGCCAGATGTTCCAGGCGGGGTGCGCGGTGGCGGTCACCGGTCACGCGGGACACGATTGGACTCCGTTCGGTCGCTGGGGAACTGAATGACCTGGGCCGACCGCAGCCGCTCGGGCGCGACCCGGATGATCTGGCTCGCCGCCATCTTCCGCTCGCACAGTGCGGTGAGGCAGTCGCGATGCAGGACAAGAGATTCCATGGCTTCGGCGGCGCTCATCGCCGGCTCGTCGTCGCCGACGTCGCAGTCCTCCAGTCGGTCGTAGGAGTCCACGTCGAATTCACCTCCCGCCGCGAGCCCATTACTTTCCGCGCCCGGCGGTGGCGGCCGCGGGGCTTATTTCCATACCGACCAGAATTTCTCAGATCCTCAACCAGACAGACCACGAGGACTATTGCCCCAGCTACGGACAAGAACGTCAAAGCCCAAGCATCCCAAGGCATTACGGCTCCTAGTTGCTTCCGGGGAACGTGCGGTACATCAAGGATGCACCCAAAAGGATTGCGGCGATACGTGCATGGCCAACGTCGCACCGAATAAAATAGAAGTGCGATCCGCACGTGTGCGTAAGGAACATTCCCCAGATAGCGAGGCTAACAAATGGCCGGTTTGACGGTCTCTCGCATGGATTTCGGCAATTTCATGAAGTCGGTGCGATCCAAGGCTCCTCGGACAGCTCTGTCGGCTGCTGCGGCGCATCTCGAGGTCACCAGGTTCGTTCTGATGCGGATGGAGGAGGGCTCCCCGACCAAACTCACGAAGCCACAGGTCAAAGATCTGCTCGAGTACTACCGGGCGGCTCCGGCGGACCGGGTCGAGGCGCTCAGGCTCCTGGACGAGGTCCGCGCCCAGGACAGTGCCGCCAAAGCGCAAGGGAATTCGAAGGGCTTCTGGAAGGCCTACACCGATCAGGTAGCGCCGAACTTCGAGAAGTTTCTTCGGCTCGAGGGCGTGGCGGATACGGTCATCGTGCATCAGCCGGTGATCGTCCCCGGCATCCTCCAGTCACCCAACTATCGGCGTGCGATCATCCATGTCACCGAACCCAGCCTGTCGGCGGTCGATACCGAACGGCGGATCGAACTGACCGCCAAGCGGCAAGCCCGCTTGAACGAATCCGGATTCCGGTTGGAAGCGTTCATATCCGAAGCGGTCCTGCGGAACCGGCCGGGAACTCCGGAGGTCATGGTGGAACAAATGCGGTGGCTCGCGGACGCCGGTACCCGTGACAACGTCGAGCTTCGATTGATTCCGTTCGCGGTCGGCCCGCACCCAGGGCTGATCATGCAGGCCTTCATGCTGCTCGAAATCCCCAAGGGCACAAGCGGTATGGCGCTACCGCCGGTGGTATTCGCGGAAGGAGCCATCGGCAGCGTCTTCCACGAACACGACGAGGAGGTCAACGAATATCGAAGGGCGATCGACGGTCTGCGAGCGGTAGCGTTGTCACCGGATGACACCAGGGATCTGGTGGTCCGAACTGCAAAGGAGTACGCGGCATGAGCAAGCCGGTCATGGGCGAATGGTACAAGTCGAGCTTCTCCGATTCCGGCAAGCAGTGCGTCGAAGTTCGGCACGACGCAGCGGCCACGCTGGTGCGCGATACGAAGGACGGCGGCCTCGGGCCGATCCTGGAGTTTCCCGCGACGGCGTGGTCCGACTTCATCGACAGCGGCATCTGGAACCGCTGACAATCTCCGCGAATGGCGAAGCCCCCGTGCGGATTTCCCGGCGGGGGCTTCGTGGCGTCGAGCCGATCTCAGGCCAGGCGGCCGCCGCCGTCCACGTGGAGGGTGGTGCCGGTGAGGAAGGGGTTGGTGAGGGCGAGGAGGGCGGCGGACGAGATGTCGGCGGGGGTGCCGATACGGCGGGCGGGGTTGCGGTCGGCGATGGTTCGGAAGAAGGCGTCCTTGCCGGGGCCGTCCCAGGCGCCGGAATCGATGATGCCGGGGGAGATCGCGTTGACGCGGAGCGGCGCCAGTTCCACGGCGAGCGCCTCGGCCAGGGTGGCGGCGGCCGCGTTCGTGGTGGCCATGACCGTGCGGCCGGGGGCCGGGCGCCAGGCGGCGACGCCGGAGAAGAGCAGGATCGCGCCGCCGTCGCGGAAGCGGGGCGCGAAGTGTTTGGCCAGCAGGATCGGGCCGATCACCTTGGCGTCGAAAGCGCGGTGCACGGCGTCGCGGTCCAGGTCGGTGACCGGGCCGTTGGCGTGGTCGGCGGCCACGGACACCAGGTAGTCCAGTTCGCCGACACGCTCGGCCAGGGCCCGGATGGTGGCCTCGTCGGTCAGGTCCAGCTCCGGTCGGCCGACCGAAATCACCTGGGCTCCTTGGTCTGTCGCGTCCTCTGCGATCCGGCGAGCGATGCCGGATCCGGCTCCGACGATGACCAGTTTCTTGTCCTTCAGTGTTGTCATGCCCGGTTCAGCAGCGCATAGGACTCGGATCATCCCTTCGCGATCTGAATCTTTTCGATGATTGCCATAAGATTTGCGAATGCCAACGCTGCGTGCCCTGGAATGTCTGATCGCGGTCCTGGACGCCGGGTCGATCACCGATGCCGCGGCGGCGCTGCACATGTCCCAGCCCGCGCTGTCGCATCAACTCGCGGCCCTCGAACGGGAGATCGGCGCACCGGTCGTCGAACGGCTGCCGCGCGGCGTGCGCGCCACCGCCATCGGCCGCGCCATCGAATCCGATGCCCGCGCGGCGCTTTCGGCCGCCGCCCGGGTCGTCGACAGCGGTCGATCGGTGGCCGCGGGCCAAGCCGGCCGATTGCGCCTGGCCTGCGCCGAAAGCCTGACCGCGAGCCTGCTCGCCCCGGTCCTGCGCACCTGGATCCGCCGCCACCCCGAGGTGCGCATCCACCTCACCGAGGCCACCAGCGCCGACGACCTGGTCCACCACCTCGAATCCGGCACGGCCGACCTGGCTTTCGGCCCCCGCCCCACCCGCTGGACCGGCGCGGAGCAACGCATCGGCGCCGAGGAGATCATCGCGGTCCTCCCCACCGGCCACCCCCTGTCCGAGCGCGACCGCCTCACCTTCACCGATCTACGCGAGCAACCCCTGGTCCACTACCATCCCGACAACGGCCTGTCCGCGTGGCTCGACACCGCGGCCGCCCGCCACGGCATCGCCCTCACCCCGGTCGTCCGCGTCCGCCAAGCCGTCACCGCGGCCCACCTCGCCGCCTCCGGCCTCGGCATCGCCCTGGTCCCCACCACCGCGCTCACCCCCGACCTGCCCGGCGCCCGCAAAACCTTGGACCCGGTCCTGTCCCGCGACCTCATCGCTCTCCTCGCCACCCCCGCCGACCCGCTGGTCCGCCGTTTCACCGCCGACATCGTCGAACGCGGAATCCCCGCGCTGTCGCTACCGGCTCGCGGCGATCGGTCGCGGTAACGTCTGGCCGACCTCCCCGCGTTGCCGAGATCCGCCGAAGGAGCGTGACAGGATGCGGACACTGCTGTGGGTGTTGGAGCTGGTCCTGGCGGTCCTCGGTGTCGCCTGGCTGGTGCAGTTCGCCCGTACCGGGCACGGGGCGGTACCGCTGCTCGGATGGAATGTGGCCGCCGTGGCCTACATGATCACCGCCTGGGTGGTGATGGGCCGGGAGCTGTCTCCCGGACCGCCCGACGAGTTGCCCGAGGCGATCGCGCCGAGGTGGTACACCCAGTTCCTCGCGGTGCTCGTCAGCTGTATCGGCCTGACGGCCGGGCTCATCGTCAGCGCGAACCGCGACGAAGTCCACGGCGACCCCTTCCTGCCGGGCCTCGCGGTCGTGACGATCCTGCTGTCCTGGCTGCTGCTCCACTCCGCCTTCGCCCAGATCTACGCCCGCGAGCACACCGTCGAAGGCGGCCTGGACTTCCCGAACTGCCCCCACCCGCAATTCACCGAATTCCTCTATTTCGCAACAACTATCGGCACATCGTTCGCGGTCTCCGACGTCACCGTCACCACCCGATCCATGCGCCGGCGAGTCATGGCGCACAGCATCGTCAGCTTCTTCTTCAACGCCGCCCTCATCGCGATCGCCATCGACTGGATCAAGAGCTGACCGGCCCCCGACCGGCGTTCTCCACTCAGTTGTAGGACTTGGCCACCCCGTCGAGGAGGTGTTCGAGGGTGTCGTAGTCGGGCGGGCTGACCTGGTTCACCAGGTTCGGGTCGACCGGGACCTGATGGGCGGCCGTGGCTTTCGTGAACAGGTTCACGTCGGTGGGGCGGAAGCCGTGGTCGGCGGCCAGGCGCTGCAGGTCGGGGTCGGTGGTGAGGAGTTTGCCGAGGCGGTCGCCCTTGTCGTTGAACGGGACGACGGTGTGCTGGGACATCACCGTGGGCTTGGGGTACATCAGGACCATGTCGGGCTTGAGCTGGTCGTGCACCGCCGCGTCGACGTACTGGGCCTCGTAGATCCAGGCCATCGGGACGGTGCCCATGCCATTGGCGAGATAGTCCTTGAACGGACCGTCGCTGGAGGACTCGGTGTAGCCCTGGCGGGTGAACAGGCGCGAAACACGCGACACCGCATAGTCTTCCGCCTTCGCGCCGCGCACGATGGTGTTGTCATTGGCCACGTAGGCGGTCACGGCCAGGTACATGGCCGCCGAGTTGGAGGTGCGCGGGTCGGTGGTGGACACCAGCACGTTCTTGGGCACCGAATAGGTCGTGTTGCCGTCCAGCTGCGCCCACTGCACCCCCTTCTCGGCCAGCGACAGATACTTCTCGACATCGAAAGTCGTTGTCGCGCCGGGTTGCACGATCCCGGCCTGGGTGAGCAGGTCCGCGATCGGCTTGAAGGTGGCGATGGCCATGGGGGAGGAGAACGGCACATACTTGCCGCTCACCCCGCGCTGCCGCTGGATCCGCTCGGCCGCCGCCGAACTCGACGGGAACGCGAAGTCGTACTTGCCCAGATCCACCGAGGTCGCGATCTGCCGCGACCCGGCGGGCTCGACGTCTACCTTGAACCCGTGCTTGCTCAGCGCGTCGACGACCTTCGGATCGTCGAAGAACGCCGACTTCTCCGACCCGACGACCCCGCGCACGGTGGTCAGCGCGGGCGCGGCCACACCGCCCTCCGACGGTGAATCCGATTGCTGCACAGCCAGGATCACGCCCAGCGCGGTGACCGCGGCCACACCCGCCGCCGCCACTCCCAGCACCCGCTTGTTCTCCACCAGCCGGGCCGGGACGAACCGGCCGGCGACGGCCGCGAACACGCTCGTGGTGTCCGCCGCGTGGCCATCGGACGTGCTCTCGCCATTCCCCGCGACCGGCTCGGACTTGCTGAGATCGACCTGGCCCGCGATGTTCTTGGACCGTTTCGGATCCAGCTCCCGACGCGCAATCCGTTCGACGAGAATCGGAACGAAATCCCGCACCGAATGCCCCTCGAACCGCTTGCGCACCGCACCCACCACGGCCTCGACCCGCTCCGGCGGATGTGCCTCGCCATAGTCGTCGACCAGGCGATTCGTCATCTCGCGTAGCGCCTTCTCCTCCCGCGCAGCCCTATCTTCCCGCGCAGTACCGACCGCCACGGCATCTCCCTCCAACCTCGCACCGAATGTCGTTGCACGGCAGGAAAAATGCGAAAGGAGCCGCGCCGCACGACCCTATCGATCCCGGGTTGTGCCCGGTGATCGAGAACGGAAACGGAAAGTGCGGACGCGGCGAATTCCCGGTAACCCCGCGGACCGGTTGGCCGGTGTCGGATCAGGCCTGGCCCGGAAAGGCGGCGGTCACCGGGCTGGCCCCCAGGATGGACTGCCAAGTGGCAAGGCGCACAGCGCATTCGGTGAGCGCCTCGATCCCGGTGCGGCGCGTGCCCGGATCGGTGGCGCGTTCCACCACCGCCCGCCAAGCGGCCGCGGCGTCGGATTCCACGGTCACCGCCAGCTTCGCCGCCGGAATCGGATCGTTCACCGGGAACGGCGCGGTGTAGGCGGCCGCGGGCTCGGGAGCCGTGGCGCCATCGGCCTTCAGCGCGTCGATGGTGGCGTCGCGCCGGGCCCGGTGCGACGCGGTGAACTCGGCCACCAGCTTGTCCCGGTCGTGATTGGCGTAGGCGGCGATCACGCCGTAGGCGTAGACCGCCGCGTACTCGGCGCTCAGGGCATCGATGAGCGCCTGCTGATCGAGAGTGGTCATGCGAGAAGGACTCCTGCGTGGGTGCCGCAGCCGGCGCTGATCGAAGCCAGCAGCCCGGCGCGGTATCCGGAGAGGGAGGCGGACAGGTCGGCGGCCGAACGCTGCGAGGCGCTCAGCTGGGTACGCAGCGACGCCACCGACGTCGGGCTGAGGACGGCGATCGCGGTGGGCGGCGGGGTGCGGCGGCTGGGGGTGGTGCCGTCACCGTAAACGCCGATGGCACGGTCGATTTCGGTGCGCAGCGCCTGCGCGTGCGCGGTGCGCTGATCGGCGATGGTCTTGAGCGCGCCCGCGCGATCGGGAGTGGTCGCGATGGCCTCGTTGGCGGCGGCGGCATCGGTGAGCGCCGCGGTCTCCTGCGCCAGCAGCGGATCCGGCGCGGCCGGCTGCTCGTTCTTCGTACACGCCGCGGACGCGCCC